>JANLSL010000386.1:0-26030 GCA_031362385.1 Alphaproteobacteria bacterium
ATGGACGCGCACCTGCCGACGGCAATGAAGTCCGTAAGGTCATGACCAAAGACCCTACCTATCAATTGTGGAGTTTTATGCAGGGCGAAAGCCAACGGCTGATGTGGTCGTCGACCATTGATACGATTGAGCGAACGCTGCCCGATACCTTGGCCAAAGCGCGCGGCAAAAAACAACTGGGCTCGTTGCGTCTCGACCCAGATTTAGCCATGCCGCGTTACCACACGGCTTACGACATTCATCAGCAGCCCGGCGGCTATCATACCGATGCCATTAAAGATGATGTCTCAGAGGGCCTGGTCTACGATATGAGTGTGCCGATTTACGCCATGGGCATGATGGGCCCTGAAAATGATGCCAGTGGCGAAACCTGCATCAACTACTTCAAGACGCGCTTCCCTAGCCGTGCCCCGGCCCACGTTCTCGATATGGGCTGCACGATTGGTAATTCTACAGTGCCATGGGCAAAGCATTTTCGCGATGCTGAAGTTTACGGCCTTGATGTTGGCGCCCCCTGTTTGCGATATGGCCATGCCCGCGCCAATGCCATGGGTGTCGCAATTCATCTCAGCCAGCAAAATGCCGAACACACTGATTTTCCAGATGGGCACTTTGATGTTGTGACGTCGTCGTTGATGTTCCACGAAACATCTACCACCGCAGCACCAGCCATTTTTAAAGAATGCTATCGGCTGCTAAAGCCAGGTGGCGTGATGATTCACTGGGATGCGTGGCGGACAGAAAAACCAGCGCCAATCCGCGAGTTCTTGGGTAGCTGGGAAGCTTATAACAACAACGAGCAGTTTTTGGTGCAAATGCTGCGCATGGACCACCTTGGAAATGCTGTAAAAGCAGGCTTTGCGCGCGATAAGGTCAAAATTGAACGTACCCCCTACATGACCAAAGTGGCCGTCAACTCTGATGCCAAGAAGGGCTACATGGGATCGTTTGGCAACGTGCCGATTTTCGTGGCGGAGAAGTAGCCCGCTCTCAGTGCGCCATGAGGAGTGGTCGTGGGCTATTGGTGATCATCGATTGCGTTACTCCACTCAAGATGAACTTTTATCAGCTTGTTGGAGAGGCGAAGTGCAGTCTATACAGCATCACCTCGTCGGCGCAAAAAAGCCGCAACCTTTGTTTTTTAATCGTGCATGTTTATCGCGAGCATTTTTATACTGAGCGTTACCGCTGGAATTGACTTAAAGCATACGCTTCAAACGGTCTCACCGGCACCTCACCACATTGAGCTTGGGGATGCTGCCTTGGCGTCGAACGCCAGTGCAGACAACGCCATGGGCAAAACTGCGCCACTGAAAAGTCAGCAAGCGTACATCGATAACTGTGCGGCTTGCCATGGCGAGGATGGCCACGGCATCAAAGATCAAGGTGCGAGCTTAGCTACAAGTCAGTTCGTTAAATCTTCAAGCGACAGCGCTTTGGCTGATTTCATAAAGACAGGCCGCCAGCCCGATGCTCCCGACAGCACGATGAAGCTACTCATGCCCGCGTTTGACTACCTGACGGATGAAGAATCTGAGCAAGTTATCGCTTTCATTAGAGCTTTTTAGGGCGAAGTGGGTGCCGGTTCGCCCGCTCAAAACGCGACCAAGCAAGAGTCTAGAGCGCGAAAATGATTCGATCAAAAGCTATCGCGCTCTAGAAGTTTGAAGTAATCAGCCAGGCTGTTCAAACTCTACCTGCAATGGAATGTGGTCTGAGCTTTTTACATTCAACACCGCCCAGGCATTAACCAGCTCAAGTCCACGATAGAAAACGTGATCGAGAACTTGGTTGAGATGGCGCCATTGCGGGGCGGCAACTGGGACGCGCGAAAGCTGCAAGTCCTTCACTGCCGCCCTCAGAATAGATCGTCGCCGTGGATTCCACGTATTGAAATCGCCCGCCACAATCGCTGGGCCTACATGAAGCCCGACTGCCTCTTTAATTTGGGCAATCTGGCGAGAAAATTTTCGTGCTGAGACGAAATTGATAGCGTGAATGTTGAGCACCAGCAAATTGGCCTTTGGACGCTTGAGGGCATATTCGGTCGCCAGGATCGTCTTAGGCAGACGCAGCAGTGGTTCCTGATCGCGGGAGCGGATCATGCGCTGGCTTATAGCTGGCACACGACTACCCGTTTTTACTCCGCTGGTCGTCCCGCGCCAGCGGTGCGCAAAGCTTTGCCCCATCACCCACACAAAGCCACTGCTCAAATGAAAAGTGTGGGGCCGGTCACCATGTAAAATAGCTTCCTGCAAGGCCAGGATATCAGCATCTGTCGCCAGCAATTTCAAATCATCGAGCCAGCTGCGTTTGCGCGCTTTGGACATATTCCACGAGATCAGCGTAAATCGCTTCCCAAGCGATGTATGCCCGGGCTCACCCAAAACACGCACTGCGCTGTCCTCTGGTATGACACGGACGGGCAAACGCGAACGTAATGAGCGAATCATAAATAAGGCCCGAACATTCGGATAAGATTGTTTCGCAGCCGGACATAAATTGGGGCTGCTTGAACTGCGTCCAGCGCCACCTGACGAGCGCCGGCTTTCTGACGCGCAAAATGACGTTCGAGTTCAGCCCCCAAAGCTAGATTTTGGCACTCTAAGTTGGCTTCGAAATTCAAACGCAAACTGCGCTGGTCCCAATTTGATGACCCCACCAGTGACCACGCGCCATCGACGATCATCATTTTGCTATGATCAAATGGCGCTGGACTGAGGTGAATTTTTACGCCGTGCTTGATCAGGTGTTCGAAGTTGGCCGCCATCGCCCAGCCAATAAAGGGGATGTTGGTTTTTTCTGGAATGATAATTTCAATATTCACGCCGCGCATCGCGCTCACGCACAAGGCGCTGATGAGTGTGCTATTGGGAATAAAGTACGGCGTCATAATTTTTATACTGCGCTGTGCCGTTGCGAGTGCGCCCAATAACAACCACTGCAATGTATCTGAACGGTGATCTGGGCCATCAGGGACTAGACGTGCGTCTACTTCGCCGGCACCCTGCGATGCGGCAGACCACCGCGGCAGGTCCACTTCTTGATCAGTCGCAAAATGCCAGTCTTCCTCAAACAATGCACTGAACTGATCAAGCACCGGGCCCCAGACTTGGAAGTGGATATCCTGGATCGGCGCGCGGGGGCGGGCAGCGATGACATGGCCATGACGGATGTTCATGCCGCCGATAAAACCTGTTTGACCATCAACAACCATGATCTTGCGGTGATTGCGCAAATTAAAGATTCGCCAGAATCTTAGCTGACGCGGAATAAAGCGGGCTGTATGCACCCCGCCAGCCCGCAGCTCGCGGTCAATAGCCTCAGGGCTGTAGAGCAACCCGATATCATCAACCATAACCCTGACCGTAACGCCACGGCGCACAGCCTCAGACAAAGCGGCAACAAACTTTCTGCCCGTTGGGTCGCTATTGAAGATGTAGGTTGATAAGCAAATTGATGTTTTTGCATCTGCAATCGCTTGAAGCATGGCGGGAAACGCAGCGTCGCCGTTGATCAGCGGAACAACACGATTGCCAGCCACGAACGGTAGATCGTGAGCGGACCCTGCGATGCGAAATCGGCGCATATCCGTTTGCTGACCGCCCTCTGGTTCACGCTGTTGCGATAGTTTGCGTTTGGCCAGATCACTGCGCAATTTACGGGCTTGGCGCTCAACGCGGTTAATTCCAAAGAGGCCATACAGCCCCGCACCAATAAATGGCGAGAGCAGAATCAGCGCAATCCACCCAAACGCAGCCGTTTCTTGTTCTTTATGCAGCAAAACATGGCCACACAGGGGCAGCGCAATCAGCAGATGGATGATCGTGATGAACGATAGGCCCAGCATCGCTGCCTCGCGGGTTAGAGCGTTTTAGGGCGAAGTGGACTTCGGTTCGCCCGATAAAAACGCGACGAAAAAGACTCTAGAGCGCGACTTCGATTAGATTAAAAGCAATCGCGCTCTAGACCCGAGATTTAATGCCTTTTTAGCGGGGAACAACAGCAGATAAAGGCACCGAAAACGCCTATTGAAACGATGGCGGTGTACCCAGTCATAGCCGAACTCGTCTCTGTTCCCAAATTCCCTGCTGACTGCGAATTTTACAGGGGATTTATCAGGTCAGAGCAGGGAAACACTACACTGAACAGGGATGCGATTAGGCGCGCATTTTTGCGTAGTCTCCGTCCAAATCGCCGACCTTAAGTCCCATTCGTGACTTCCATCCCTGGTGAGAAGCGTAGTCATCCTCTGAAAATAGCACGTTGAGCCAGCTTTTTCACACTATTGAAGGCCCATTGCATTGGCGAGCACTTTGGCAATGACACCGCCGTCCGACACAGGCATCTCGGACTCGTTTGTGCGTATCTCGGACGAATGCATGTCGAACTCATCGCCCAATGGGCACCTGTTGCTGATACCGAAGCAGACAGAATAATTGGAAGAGACAAGCGCGCTGTTCATATTCTTGGAGGGGCAAACTGACAAAAGCGTTGAATTTCCAAGACAGAGTAGGATACCATCGAAATTGCCTTATCAGAGCAACAATGTATGCAAATCATTATTTCTTTTGTTTTTTTCTCTAATCTGATTTCGGCAATAGGAGCCCTTGCGCAAACACCTGCGCCGCCCTTGCCCTTCACATCGGCTAGCATTCATCTCGGTGTTTCTTCGTGTTCGGGCTCCAGTTGTCATGGCGCGCTCGAGCCCTGGCCCAACTCAACCGTGACGCAGAATGAATTTATTGTGTGGCAGGAAAAAGACCCCCACGCCAAGGCCTATAAAACGTTGATGTCGACTGAGTCCAAGCGCATCGCCAAAAATTTGGGCCTGGGTAATGCCTATGAGGCAGGCATGTGCTTGGATTGCCATGCTGATAACGTACCTGAGGAACGCCGCGCCAAGGGGTTTCAAATTTCCGATGGCGTGGGCTGTGAGTCTTGTCATGGTGGCGCGGTGGAGTGGTTGGGCGTTCATGTCTCGGGCCAGGCCGACCATGGCAAGAATGTCGCCGCCGGGCTATTCCCCACCGAGCAACCGCTGGCACGAGCCAAGCTGTGTTTATCGTGTCACCTTGGCGACAAGGACCGCGTCATGACCCATCGCATTATGGGCGCAGGGCACCCGCGTTTGGCATTTGAACTTGATACCTACACCATGACGCAACCGGCGCATTTTCGAATGGACGCTGACTATACGAAGCGCAAAGGCATGCCTGACCATATTAAAACATGGGCTGTGGGCCAAGTGGTGGCCGTTGATGCTGTGATGGATGCCATGCTGGATCCCAAACGCAATCAAAACGGCATTTTTCCCGAGTTGGTGTTTTTCGATTGCCACTCGTGCCACCATCCGATGTCAAATGTGCGGTGGGAGGCCCGCGATGGCCACGGCATAGGCCCCGGTGTACCCCGCCTCAACGATGCCAACCTGATCATGCTGGCCACGCTTTTGGACAAAGCTGATCCTGCACTGGCTCAACAGCTGCGGGCACGCACGAAGGCGCTGCATCAAGCCTCGTTGAAGGGGCACGAGGCCACGATCGCCGCCGTGCGAAGCATGCGCGAACTGACCACGCCGATGACTGCAAAATTAAGCGCGATGGACTTTGACTCGAATGAATTGCGCGCCCTGCTGAGCGCTGTGATCGAGCGCGGATTGAAAGGCGACTATCTCGACTACGCCGCCGCTGAGCAGGCCACGATGGCCCTGTCATCTGTGCTTGATGCCATGAAGATGGCAAAACTTGTGTCAGAGCCGCAGTATAAAGAATTAGCCAGAGTACTGGGCCAAGCCTACGCTGCCGTTGAAAAAGACGAAACCTACAGCCCCAAACAATTCATGACTGCGTTGCAGGCATTTAGCGCGGCGATGACCAAGACTTGATCTATCGGCCGCTCACGTTTGTCGGTTTAACATGCGCTGTGTGAGATGGTGCAGCAAGATTGCTGAAATCTTGTATGCGCACCTCGTTGCTCGTCGACCATACTTTGCCGAATTTAGTATAGAAGGCGCGGGCTTCATCGGCGTTGAAGGGCCGCGAGCCCAATCGTCCGAACACCGCGATTTGGTTGCCGGTTTCATCGACTCCTCGGTCGCGGTCTAAGCCCTTAGAAAGCGCCAGGGCCGGCCATTTTGTTTTCCACCACGCAATCAACTCGGGCTTAGGATCGGGGCTAAAACCGTAAAAGCCTGGTTGGCTTTCCGGCGATGTGAGTTGAAGCACCTTCAATCCATTTGCGCCATCCGCCACATAAGCGAATAGCGAGGCGTTGGTGGTGCCGACGACAACATCGCGCGCATCGTTGAGCTTTCCACCAGCATCAAAGGTTTGGTACAGCTTGGGTTGCTCGGGCTTCTCAACATCGATAATTGCCAGCCCCGTCTTGCCCGCGGCAACATAGGCAAACGTGCGCGCCACATAGATGCGCTGGCCATCATCGAGCGGAACAAGCGCGCCTTCAATCATACGCGGGTGGCTAGGGTCCGTTACATCAACCGTGTGAAAACCGACATCGTCAGTGACAAACAAGTAGCGAAACTGCGCAGCCGTGGCACGTGCGCCAGTGAACGGTAAGGTAGCAATCCTTTGGGGCTTCAAGGGGTTGTCCATACTCAGCACAACGACACCTTTATCAGTGCTGATATAAAACACTGTACCGGCAACGGTAATATGCCGCGCGCCTGTCAGCACGCCGTCCTCGTTCCACGTCATGGCACGTTGAAGGAAATTGTTGCGCGGCTCACCATCGGCCAGCGTATCGACGTTCACAGCGATCAAGCCCTCAACAGCGTCGGTGATAAATACATACGAGTAGAGCGCATGGATGGGCTGCTCTTGATTATCCTCGAGCATCAATTTCTTTTTCTCGTCGCTGCCATACATGCGGCTCGGAGCTATCGGTTGATTGGTGGGCAACGCCAAGCAGGTGGCGTTCTTACTTTTCACCTTGGTATCTTGCCCGAGGCTAGCAAACGGCGCGGTGATAATGCGTTGCGATACGCCCTTGTTGGCGATTGAGGCAACATCATAGACACGCAAGCCTTTGTCGCCTTCCGCGACATATAAGTATTCGCCACGCAGTTGAAGGCACTGCGCTGATCCGCCTTTATGCGTGTGGCTCTCTTTAAGTTGACGCTCGTGGTTTTGGTGTTGCTGAAACCAATCCGGATACGCATAGCGCTGCAAGTAGCTGCCAATGACCGCCTGCGGCTCGTCCCACTCGGTCACAGTCACCGCTTCAACGCCTCCGCCGCCTTGTTGATTGCCGCCGCCAACCCAAGCGTTATAGCCGATAAAGTTGACGAAATTGGTTCCCTGTAGCAACAGCTGCGCCATGATCGCGTTATTGTCGTTGTCCGCCGCGACGTGACAGTCGGTACACGTTTTTGTTTCCTCTTTGCGCTCGGTGTGCGGATAGTGTGGCGCAAAGGCTTGGCTGGAATACCCTGAAGCCGCGATAGGAGGCTGCTGGATGTAAATTTTTTCGCGATTCATGTTGGTCGAAGAGAGGATTAACGCCGAGCTAGAGCGCACTGGAGCAACTGTATTGCCTTTGGTTGTTTGGTGAACGCCCAACTGGAACATATCATCACGCGCCACTTGCGGATTGTAGCTGGCATAATTGCGTGTCTCGCCGCCCTCATAATTGTGCCGTTCGGTTTTCCAATTGGCTTGGATCGGCAAGTGACACCCAGCACACGAGGTCGTCCACGATAAGTGACAGCTATAACACTCCATTTCTTCAGGCTTATGGGCGCGGTTAGCGGGTTTGATCGCCGGGCCCCACACCTGCGCTTGGTCGGCAGTTGATATCTTGCTCATCAATTTGGCGCGCGCCGCCTTGGGATTATAGCCAACTTTGCTGGGGTTGACCGAGTCCTTCACCAAACTCATATCCCACTCAAGGCCAGGGTTCACCGCCGAACGCTGAATGAGTTTGCAATCGCGATTTTCGCTGGCGGGCTTGTCGCATTCGCTACCCCTCCATTCAAAACGGCTTTTCCCGCCTTGCACGCGCAGGGTAGTGAGATCGAATCCGCCGGGGCGTGCCGCAGGGCCGGACGTACGCATGGTAGGATAAGTATCGGCGTTTCCGTGGCAATCTTGGCAACGAATCTCGATGGCGTTAGCCACTTCGCCGTAAATGTAGCCCGAGCCATGTGCGTCTTGCTCGAAATGACAATCGACGCAGTGCATGCCTTTCTCGACGTGAATCGACTTCATGATCACGCTTTTAGTCCATTTCTCGTTGTCGTCGAAAGACACTTTGCCGCCATCTTTATCAAGCAAGTTTCCTTTACGATCACGCTTCAATACGGCGCGGAAATTCCAGCCGTGGCCGTGATAGTCGGCGAACTGCGTATCCTTCAGGCTGGGGTTAAGCTTACTGACGTCTTTTAAAAATTCGACATCAGCCCATTTGCCGCGCGTGGCGGCTTCTTCGGGGTTACGATCCAACACCGCGCGCAGTTCAGATGCGGTTGGATACTGTTGCTTCTCGGGCCACATTACAGGCGCATCAGACTCGTAATCCCACATCGTGTAGCCCAGCATTGAATTTAAAAAGATATTGGGCTGATGCATGTGGCAAACCATGCACTGACTGGTGGGAATGGCGCGTGTGAAGGCATGCGTGAGTGGATGGCCTGGCTCGTTCTTCGGGATCGTGGGATCGAGCGTGATGCTTTGCCCCATATTGCCGTGCGCCGCATAAGGGCCGCTGTGTAAACCATCGCGGTCGTTGGCGTAAATCACATGGCATGACGAACAACCCGAAGAGCGCCAATCGCCAGGTTGGTCATTTGTGCCCATCATTGAGGTCAAGGGGTCGTTGAGCCGCGTTTTATGTATGTTGATTGACGGCACAGCAATGCGTAGGCCCGTACCGGGACCGCGATTAGACTGGCGGATGTCGGGGCGGCCCGGCTCTTCCAGGCGTTGGATATTGCCCACTTGGGTCGCAATGTTGGGCAGGCCGATTTCGGGAAACTGCGTGACGATGTTACGCCCGCCGCGTTCAAATACACGGAAGATGTCGCCTGGCGGTGTGGTTTCCCACGATGGTAACGGCATCAATTGCGGCAGTACGCCGCGCTCGCGCGTCATCCACGCCTCGACGATGCCCGGGCTTTTAATCGATGCAGGCTCACCGTTCGCCGTATAGGCCGAGCCGAGAACATAATTTTTGAATGGCAAAATGCCGTTGTTATAGGTCGCACCACCCCACAGCATCGCGCCCGTGGCCATTAGGCTGCGTTCGGCGGCTTGGATGATCTCGAGATGACACTCGCCGCAAGCTTCTCGTGCTACTCGGTAATCACCAGGGTTCATGAAGCGGATAAACTGTGGGCTTTCGCGATTCAGCAGCGTGTAGGTGCGCTCGGGCGTTCGACTGCTGGGATAATTCCAACTCTCGGGGAACAGCGGTTGTACGTGAGCAGCATCAAGCATAGCGCGATATTTTTTATCTTCTTTCGCCGTTCCGCCTGGAAGAGCGACCTTTGCATCACCGCCATGACAATCGGTGCAGCCGATCATAAGCCCCTGTACATCATGCATCGTGGCTTGATCTGTCTTGAGGTGGCACGTCAGGCAGCCCGTACTTTTCGAGGCCGCCTCGGCTTGGCTTTGCAGACGCGGTGCTGGCGGATAGCTGGGGTAGTCGATGTGGCGTGCGTGTTCGCCGTCAGAAGCCATAGCAAGTGTCGATATTAGTCCAAGCATAATTGAGAGGATTAACATACGCATATGAACCTAGTACGTCAGAATCAAATTAAAGAGCACAGAGTAAAAGCGTTTACCGCTATCACCATCGACGGCAAACAAATCTTTGAAGCCGCCGCCGCCAAACAGGGTTGCCGCCGAAGCACGAAAGACCACGTTTTGGATAAATGTGGGGCGATAGATGGTTGCCACCGACGCATCCCAGCCAACGCTTTTGGATGTGAGCGGTTGGTTGCGCAGCACCTCAATCACCTCCTTTTTTGCCATAGAAATGTGGTTGAGGTTGGCCGAAATGCGCAGCTCAGGCAGCACATCGAAGTCAGCACCTGCGCCAAGCAACACAGTTCCAGGATTGATGAAGTTTGATTGGCCGTGCTCTTTGGACGTGCGCAAGTTGATCAACATGCCGTTGCGCACCGACATAGCCACACCGCCACCGCCGATAAGCGGCACGGGCTGTCGGATCCAGAAGCTTGTCTCGGCCCCGGCAAACTGCGGATTTTCAAAGATCGCATCGAAGCCGCGCGCGTGATTGTCGAATGGGTTGCCATCACCACTGGCATACAGCGCTTGGGCGCGTAGGCGAATCCAGTCAAAATCCATCGACGGCTCTACGGCGGCAAAATAACTGCGAATTTTGGCTTTCTCGTTTCTCGTCACAGACGTAAATGAGTTGGCCGAGATGTCGCCAAAGGCAGCGTAAATGGAGTGCGTAAGATTCAGGCGCCCGAAGTGCCCATCGCCATTGAACCCCGCGTAATAAACGTCATAGCCCGACGGGCGCTCGGTGCCGAGAGAGGCCGGGCGCTGCAAGAAGCCATTCGAGTCATAGAACGGCTTGTCGTTGCCTTCTCGGTTACGGTTGTACGCAAAGACGCCCTGAACCGTATAGCCTACGACTGGAAAGTCTTGGTGATACAAATTGGCGAAAAACAGCTCGTCATCACGAACCTTTGAACCAAATGTATTCAGGCCTGAGTTTGTGTCTTTCTCCAGCCGTTTGAACCAGCCGATGTTGTATTGCCAGAGGTTGTTATCGCGCGTGCCAAACAGCCGAATGCCGGGTTGCTGGTCTTGAAATAGAAACCCGCGAAAATCGAGCGTGAGAGGTTGGATGCCGACACGGATCGAGTCAAAATCGAAGCGGTCTGAAATATTACGAATGTGATAATCGACGAACAACTCTTGAATGCCAATATGGCCATCGGTTCGCTTGGTGCCTGCGCGCGGGTCAATTTTGAGGACGCGGTCCTCTTGAACTTTGACGCGGCTATAGTTGAGCACTGGCGTAAGGCGAAATTCTAAATCTGGTGGCTTGAATGCTGTGTCGCCCTTGATGAGCGACAAAGAGGTTATCAGATTCTGATTGAAGACGTTTTGATCTTCTTGACCGAACACATCGACTGAACCGGCCCGCGCGCTTGACTGAAACCCAACCGGCGTGGGCAACGCGCGCAACTCATAAACCGTGTCTGATATTGCCGCGAGATTTACGAACCAATCATCAAACACCGGCCGATCAGCCTTCAAGGTGTTCTGATTATAGGGGTCAAGCCAATTATCTTTCACGCCCACGGATTCAATAATGCGCCAGCGGTCGGGCACCGGGATTGTCTCGCGCGGTAAAATACGTGCCGGCGGTGCGATTGCATTAGGGTCGATGGGCGGCAAGTCGCGCCGCTCTTGCTCGGGTCGACCTGGTCGGCGGCGAGCCTGCTCATCTTGATCGTCAGTCGCATAGGCCTGCTGCGTAGACGCCAGCGCCAAGCAAAGTATAATTATTTGCCGACGCATACGCGCTGCTCCCGCGAGCCGAGAAATGGTGTAACGGGGCAGTTTACATAACGCAAGTTAACTCCACTCGCAGCGACTGTATCTGCACGCCGCGCTGCTGGCGCATTACCAACACCTGTGGCCAAGCGCTGAGCGGCATTATGCAAACCCAGAAATGCAATCATGTCATCCTGGTCAATACCGTCGCCCGACACGCCAATAGCACCGATCAGTTGCTCACCACGATAAATCGGCACGCCGCCCGCAAAAATTTGTAAGCCGTTGGCAAGACGCGTCGGGCCGGGCGTGGGGCTGGGGCTGGATGCTTGCGGCAGCGCCGTGCAGCCTTGCGGCGCTCGTTCAGAGCCATCCAAGCGTGCAACAATATCGCCAAGCACCAGGTCAAGCTGGAGGCCGGTATTAAATGGGCTCCACACACTATATGGCCTAGCCAGTGGGCCATTGCCAAACCCCGTCAGCCCATCAGGATAGAACGGGCGGGCCAAGTTCCCCACTGAGCGCTCTGCGTAGGCGATTCCATTCGACAGAGCCTCGGGGCCTACAAATTGCTGCATGGCATCGACGTAACTGCCCAAGGGGGCAATCGTCAGCACACCAGGGATCAGAACCTGCTGGCCGATGGCGCGCAGCTCTGCTGCACTGGTAGGTCGAGAGAAAAACAATGCGCTACGCGCTTTTTGTAAAGAGACATCCACGCCAAACACCGGCGCGTCGGGCGTACGCGCCAGCGACAAAACATTAGACTCTGCATCTACCACCGACACTGTCACTTGTGCGTGGCTGCCGAGTGGGCGACGGATTTGCGCCCTTGCGCGAAATGCAATGGTCAACGCGTCACTAACAATGGTCTGCGCTTCTAAGGCGCTGAGGCCGCCTGCGGCGGGTACCGGTGCCAACGCAGCACGCGGGGCATAGCGAGTGGCACCCTGCCCGTCATCCAGGACCCAGACATCAAGGGCGGGATAGTCGCGACGACCGTCAGGTCGCACCCCAGATGTGATCGTTCCGAATATAGAGCCTGCCCGTCGACCCGCCGGAGCGTACCCAGCTACCTTAACATAGTTCGCCAGGTTCACGAGGCTTGGCGTGTTGGTGTTGACATCGGCCAGGTCAACGTCCGAGTAACGGAAGACCTTGCCCTCAACCGTAATGCGATTGGCCCTAATGTCGACCGGCGATTCAAAACCACGCAGCGCTGCCGTGGCGATGAGTTCGTCGAGATTGCGGTCATAGTCAGAGACCATCGCATCAAGACCGTAGGTGCCATCAGCCATCACACCAACACCCCCGACCACCACACCCCCCTTATACAACGGGAAGCCGCCGGGATCGGCTGATAAACCCAGTGGCGAGCGACGCGGGCCTGGGCCGAATTCTGACCCAAACTGTAAAAGATCAGAGCAAGGTAATTGACTGAATTGGACGCCCGACAATGGCCCGCCAGGTTGGCCCTGTTCGCCGGGGTAAAAGTTTTCCTGTACGATGAGGCTCGCCGTGCGCGTCGAAAATGCGTTGCCGCTTGATGACAGATAAGCACTTGTCAAAGCCTTGGCGAGGCTACCAAAAACCGCTGGCAGTTCAATCTGCTCAAGCCCATTGCCGAGCGGAATTCCGCGACCAGAACTCACCGTCAACATGGGGGCGACAGATGTATCAATCACGTAGACGCCAAGAATATTACCCACCCGATCCGTCACAGCGATTGAGCCATTGCTCACACCGCGCGACGCCGCTTCGGCAAGCGCCTGCCCGACGACACGATCGACATCATCGACCGTCAGGTGTTGAGCTTGCGCGCTAGCCGCGAGAAAAACGATCACGACCGCCAGGCTGGTCAACACCTGACGGATTGAGAAACGAAGAGTTCTGCTCATGGCTTTGTCACCGTTGACATTGGCTGGACACCTGAAGCATGAACAACCTGCTTCATCGGATCCAACTCTTTCCGATGAAACCCATGACAAGAAATGCACGTAGAAGGGACCTTGTTTGTCGCATGTTCGCCGCCGTGACACGTACGACACGTCGCAATCGAGGGCATCAAAACATCTGCTGACGTGGTTGATGTTTGAGCTCGATGGCAGGTCGTGCATTCCGTGTCGCGGTGCGCATTGTGCGTAAACCTTGATTTAGGAAACCACGCGTTGGCGACTGATACCGGCTCAACCCCCCAGCCCGTGCCGGTGGGGCCTCCGGAAGCGGGCGTCTCGAAGATTTTGTGGCAACTGTCGCATTGGCCCTTGCCAAAACGCCCATTGAGAATCGCACTGGTTTTAGACGCCGCCCAATCAAGTGCCTCTTTTTTCTCAACTTCAGTCAACTGAACACCAGGGCGGCGACGGATCAACGGCGGCGATTCAGGCTCTTCATATCCACCCCGCATGGCGATGGCGTCGTAAACATCGCTCACCTGCTTAAACATTTCTTTGGGTTTGCCATGCATCAATTCACGATCTGGGACATAAATATCAAATTTCAAAGCGTGGCATTGGTGGCAATGCTTATCAAATGAGATGGGCAGCATATAAGCGCCACTGCTATCGGTCTCGTGACAGTTTTTGCAGTCCAGTTTAATATTCCCGCGCACAGGGTCGCGCACCCCAGTCACACGTAGGTGCCTGTCGTGAGGAAAATCTAAACTTGAATCTTCGCGCGGCGGAGGGCTTGCGCTTATAAATTGACTGCGCTCAACTTGATGGATCGCAGAATCAATAACGAGTGTTGGCTTAAAGTCAGGGTGCGCAGTCCCAAAGTCAGAAGCTGCCAATAAATCGCTTTTGGGCGCATTCTTATTAAAATCTTGATGACATTCGGCGCAAAATTCCTGATGAGACAGAGCAATTGTTCGATTGCCCTGATGCTCTTTATGACAGCTTTGGCAGGCGCGCCCTTCAAACGATGCGAACTGAAACTTTAGCGGATCAGCGTGATGCTCAGTGCTCTTATGACAAGATAGGCATGCACCGTCAGTGACTGGAATAAAAGGCGTGACATGGCATGTCTTGCACGCCTCACCGAAAAATCTATGCGCGGTTGAAATGTCGCCCGACGACCAAAATGCTGTCGGCGTTGATGTCGTCAAGTAAAGGGGTGTTTTTTGAGAGTTAAGCTGTGGGCCAGGGTCAGGAAACACGCTCATGACCCAAGGTACTGTAAAAAACGTCACCGCGACGAACAGCGCGAGTCCCCACGACAGCGCTCTGATCGAAAAGTGGCCCGTTTGGATATTCGACTGAGCAGCAATCCTGGTCATGTCATTATCCAAAGGCAGCACAAGCTCGACAGACAGCACCACCTCGCCTTGTTGATTGTTGACTTCGACTATCAGGTCGTAGGGGCCAATTTTAACGACGTCGCCTTTCGCAAGCCGGATCATCTGCGTAATATTGTCATTCACGCGAAGATCCGCACCACTAGCCGGAGCAACATAAAGCTCGCCTTTGCGGAGCGTGAATTCGGCATGATGCAGCAGCACGCGCGGATCAGGCAGGTGAACACCGCAATCGTTACCACGACCCGCCAGCAAAATTTCAGCATCAACGATCTGCTCTTTGACCGCAGCGCCACCCCTGCTTTTTCGAATGATGTTACGTAATATGAATCTCACGCTGTCACCAATAATAGAACACGGTCACAACATGAACGAGCAGCGCTACGAGTGAAGCAATAGAAAACGGAACATGAAATACGAGCCAAAACTTTAGCAAACACCGAAGCTGCACGTCTCGCCTCATGCGTTTTAGCAACTCTTCTTTTCGCACCATGCGCGTTAAAAGTTGGCGGCGACGCGCATCCTCTCCGTTGGACTCGCTACGCTCAACAAAGAGCCTGGCCATAGCGGTTGCGCAACTTGAATCGTAACCTCTCAATTGCTGCACTACCGATCCGCCAACAATTGTCTCTTGGGTCGCCTTCAGCACGACCGCATTGGTTGCGTCGTCCAGGTTCATAGCTAATTGCCGGAGTTCGCGATCAAGATCTGCAATCTGCTGAACCATGATTTCTGTTGTCATCCCTCGACGATTTTCAGTGAGCAATAGAGGGAAGCGGATATAGAAATAGAGACCCAAAAGACCACTGATGATCACGATCATCATAAGAATATAGAGGGCCGTGTGAATGTTGGTGCCGAATTGAAATCCTGCATGCAGCGTAGCCACGACGGCGAGCGTCAAGCCGAGATAGACGTGGCCAGACAGCCAGTCCTCAAGATTGAGGATGCCAATGCCATACTGGCGTTTGCGCACGCCAAACCACGACAGCCAAATCATGATACCGCCAGCGGCCACGCCCAGGGTGTACCCTAACCAAGTTCCGCCATTCGGCCTCTCGAATGGCTGGTGCCACACGTATGCAACAATGGCCAGTATCGAAACGAGCAATGCAATCTTCAGAAAGAAATGATTTCGGTGAACCAGTATGGATTGGCGCATCAGTTTTACCTTATTGCCCCAACAACGCGACGGACATAAATTCTTCCGGGCTGACGCGCATGGCAGCCCCCGTAGGGCAGGCGCGCACACACGCCGCACCACCAGCAATGTCTTTGCACATATCGCACTTCACGGCGCGCTTTTGCTTTTCACCGTGAGGCTGGTTTGCGTAATTAGCCTCGTCAAAAGCCATTTCATCTCCCGGGCCCGGGCCTTTTCCAAATAGCAGCCAGGAGAACAGATTAAACTTGGCGTCAGGCGGGGAGGCCATCTGAATCACGCCGTAAGGGCAGTTACGTTCGCAGTTACCGCAACCAATACAGCTATCGTCAATAAAAACCTCACCATCAGGAGCGCGGTGAATGGCATTCGGCGGACAGTCAGCCATACAGTGAGGGTGCTCACAATGACGACATGACGTCGGCACATGAATCCGCGCGAACGAGGGGCCCGCCTCGCGGTTCAGCCGTGAGATACCTTCGTGCGTTTCTGCGCACGCTTTTTCGCAGTTATCACAATGAACGCAAAGCGATTCGTCAATTAAGAGGACATCGGTTCCCTCACCCACCCCTTGTTCGATTAGAAACTGGATGATGCCGCCAGCTTCAGGTCGACGCTGCATCTGCTCGTTCTGCATGATGCGCTGACGGAATTTTGTTTCCACCTTCTCCTTCAGCGACGGTTGCGAGTTGAGTAGCGCCCTGAATGCATCGCCCTGAATCTGAATTGTTTCAGTAGCATGTGCCGCCTTTACTGTAGCTGATCGCGGCGCATCAGAAAGCAAAGCCATCTCACCGACGTAGTTTCCTGACGGCACGTAACTCAGAACGATGTCGCGCCCGCCGACCCGCATGGAGACGGTACACGACCCCGCGCGGATCAGGTGCATATCCTCTCCCTTATCGCCTTGATTAAAGATCACATCGCCAGGCTTGAAGCGTTTTAACTCGGCCGTATTGACCAGCGCTTGCAAGTCCGCAACCGACACGCCTGGCGCAAGATGTGTTTGGACCTGGCGCATAATAGCGGTTTGGTCCAAGGTACGGCGCACGCTATCGACTGATTTGATCAGCTTCAGCATCGTGCGGCGCGGCGTTTCCAACAAAACGCAATCTGTCGCCGCTAGCGCCGTCGCCGAACGACGCCGCCCCGAAATCAAACCCATTTCGCCGAAAAATGACCCGGTTGGCAGCGTTATGACTTGGGTTGGATCGAGCGCGTTGAATTGTATATCAACACGGCCGCGCATGATCGTAAAAAAGCTGCTGGTATAATCATTGCGCTTAAAGACGACGCCGTCCTTTTTAATTACATGAACGTCAGATTCGAGCAGCGTCTCACGCAATAATAACGGATTAAGATTACCAAAAACCGGGATTGCTGTGCGCACTTCGGTAATGATGGCATCGACATCTGCACCACCTAATCCGGCGAATTTCTTCTGCAGCAAAGGCTCGTCTGCGGGTTCAAGTTTGTTGCCGAGAATATATTCAATGACCTCAAAGCCCTGGTTCATCGCTTGCTTAATAAGAGGGTACCCACCCAACGCGCCGATAATGTAAAGGCCCGGCACATTAGACTCATAGGTCGAACTCACCTCAGGCAATGATGTGCGCTCGGCGTTGGGAAATATAATCCCGCAAGATTCGACAAATTTTCGCGGGGCCGCAGCGCCGATGCGCGCGATGATGCGGTCACAGGGTACGCGCGCTTCACCCTCGGCCGTCGTCAAGATGATGGCTTTAGCCTCTACCCGGACTGGCTCCGCATTATAATAGCACTGAATGTCGGCTTTCTCGATGGCATTGAGAATGAGCGTCAGATTGCCCTGCTTAACGCGCGCAAATTCACTTTCACGATTGATAATAATCACTGAATTTTGCTTGGCGAGCGCTACAGCATTTTCCACACCCGCGTCACCGGCTCCGATGACAACGATTGTTTCAGCCTCATATTGCTCGGGGTCGTCGAGCTGATATTGAACGATGGGCAGATCGCTGCCCGGGCAGCTCAGTTTATTCAGGTTACCTTGCAGGCCAATGGCCAGAACCACGTTTTCAGCCTCGACCACCGACCCATCGGCCAGACGCAGCTTGAAGATGGCTTGACTCTTCTCGATTGCAACAACCTCGGCGTTAAAGCGAACGTTGGTTTTAAGTTCTTCAATTTGGCTGTCCCAGTTGGCCAAAATCCCCTCGCGCTTTCCCGCGCCGAAGGTCACATCTGAGCGCAACGGTAGAATGTCGGGCGTCGACATTACAAACTTGCCGCGTTGGTATTTGTAAATTGTGTCAGATAGATGATCTGCGCGCTCAAGCAGCACATGGCTAACCCCAAGCTTGGCGGCATGCGCAGCAGCGCTCAAACCTCCAGGCCCTGACCCAACAATGGCAACACGAAATGTCTCTGACGACAAAATCAGACCCCTGAAGTTCAATCTTACAATGTGGGAAGGAGGGCCTAAACGCAACTAGAGTTGGAGATCGCGTCAAATGACCTAAGATACTGATCAATAGTATAAATTGGCTGCAAACTGCGACAAAAATTCTCTTGATTTCGAGTCGCCCTTAATACCGGCACGTATCGTGGAGCTTTTCTTTTATGTCGCCCGTTGAAATGAATACCCTAGCCCTGCGATTTCAATCGCTGTTCGACGAAGGACATCTCCCAGTTATGTCGTGTAGGGAATTTGGTCGAGAGTTGCGCGCCACAGACTGCGGACACAGCCAACCCTTGATACAATCGCTTCCGAGCAGGCCCGAGGGTTCTTGGAAAACTTTGGAAAAAATAACATTTTACAGCCCTCGGTGTGCCGAATGATTCCGACTGAAGCCAACGGGCCATCTGTAGCAATACATGTGTAGCAATATGTATAGAGCAAACAGCCCAAAACCTGGGCCTTTTGGGGCCCAAAGTTCGGGGTCTTAGTTCGCTATAAAACCAATGGTGGGCGCAGTAGGATTCGAACCTACGACCCGCTGATTAAGAGTCAGCTGCTCTACCAACTGAGCTATGCGCCCATCGTTTCGGTGAGGAGGTGGAAAAGCCGAGAATCGGGCCCCACCTGCCGTGCGGCCGCGGTTATAGAGGGATCATCACAGCCTTGCAATACAGTGTGGCGGTTGAGCTAGGGCAAGCCGCGATATGTTGGAATCGGGCTGCTTGCTCTCACTATTTATTGGAGCATCGCTTTTGCCGAAAACCGGAAGTCCACTTTTCGGCGCGATGCTCTAAAGCTCAGAGAATCCGCCGCGCGCAGCCATTTGAACGTCACGATGAACCCATACATTCATCAACAACCCGGCACAAAACATCAGGTTCAACATCGCTGTTCCACCATAGGAAATCAGGGGCAATGGAACTCCCACAACAGGGATCAACCCCATCACCATGGCCATGTTGATGAAGAAGTAGAAAAACAAAGTGCTGGTAATGCCCGCTGCAACGAGTCGCCCGAATTGGTGGCGCGCACGGAAGGAAATGGCAAACCCATAGATCATGACAATTACATAAAGCGAGAGCAGGCTAAGCGCGCCGACCATGCCCAATTCCTCAGCGAGCATTGTGAAAATAAAATCGGTTTGGCGCTCGGGCAAAAAATTCAGATAACTTTGCGTTCCTTGCATGAACCCTTTGCCAAACAGCCCGCCAGAGCCCAGAGCGATTTTTGATTGCAAGATGTGATACCCCGCCCCCAGCGGATCACGCTCGGGGTTGAGAAACGTCAACACGCGGTTTTGCTGGTATTCGCGCAGCATCGACCAGGCAATCGGGATCGCCGACAAGCCCGCAACGCCAATGAGAATAAATTTCCAAATGCGCATGCCCGCAAGAAAAAACATAACCACTGCGCCCATCACGATGACGCCTGCCGTGCCCAGGTCTGGCTGAATCAAGATCAAGCCAAACGGAACCACAAGCATGACAACTGGCATCAGCAAGACAAGCGGGTTGCCCATGTCGTCGATGCTAATGCCCTGAAAGTATCGCGCCAAGGCCAGCACAATACCCGCCTTCATCATTTCAGAAGGCTGAAGGTTGATGAATCCGAGATCAATCCATCGCCGGGCACCGCCGCCGATCACGCCGTTGACGTCGACGACAATAAGCAGAACTAAGACTGCAATATAAAAGGCATACGCGTAACGCATAATCGTTCGAATATCGATCAGCGCGACGCTAATCAGCAGGGCAATCCCCACAACAAAGCGCGCTAATTGTGGAAATGCCCACGGCTGCCAACTTCCGTGCGCGGCAGAATACAACATCGCAAAACCAAAGCTGGCGATGATGCACAGCAACAGCACAAACGACCAACTGATTTGCCACAGCTTTTCAACCGCAGACATATCGCCGCGGCGCAACCGCGCTGTCAGAAACCCCATATCGCTCATGCGGGCGGCACCACGGCTGTGGTTGCCACCTGCTCGTCGTCAGCGCGTGGCTTGCGCGACGGATCAAGATCAAGCAATCGCTCCATGATATCGCGTGCAATCGGTGCTGCAATGACTCCACCGCCACCCATCGCATGATCAACGACAACAGCTATGGCATAGCGTGGCTGGTTCGACGGCGCAAAAGCCACAAACAATGCATTATCGCGCAAATGCCAGGGCAATTCGCCGGGGTCACGCGCACCCGCTTCGCGTTCTGCAATACTGATCCGACGCACGGCGGCAGTGCCGGTTTTGCCGCTCATAGTCCAGTCGCGGCGGTCAGGCTCCTTGAAACGCAGCCTTGCCTTCGATGCCGTTGTTGTTCCACCTGGCCCGTTGACCACGTCAAACATCCCTTGTTTCAATATGGCAAGATGCGCGTCTGGTATTCCTAACGAGGGCAATACTGGGCCTTCATCGGGGCCCTCTGCACTCAGCGCCGGGCGGACCAAGCGTGGTTTGACACCCAGCCCACCGTTGGCAACGCGCGCGGCCATGACTGCCAATTGCAACGGCGTGGCCAACACATCGCCCTGCCCAATGCCCACATTCAATGTGTCGCCGGGTGACCATTTTTCATTACGGACTGATTTTTTCCAAGCTTCGGTCGGCACTAACCCACGCTGCTCGCCTGGCAAACCAATACCTGACACATCCCCCAGACCTAAACGTCGCGCCATTGCCGCAATCTTGTCAACGCCAAGGCGTCTGGCAATCTCATAGAAATATGAGTCGCACGAAAGCGAGATCGCGCGTGTCATGTTCACCGCGCCATGCACTTTGTGACAGCGCTTAACATAGTTGCCTAAAACATAACGACCATTGCATGACAACGTTTGCTCAGGTGAGATGACCTGATTCTCCAGCGCGGCCAAGGTCACCGCCAGTTTAAACGTTGAGCCCGGCGAGTACTGGCCAGCCACCGTTTTATTCACCAGCGGCTTATGATCGTTGGTCGACAGCGCCTTCCACTCGTCGGAGGTCAGGCCGCGGCTGAAAGCATTGGCGTCATAGCTGGGGTTTGAAACAAGCGCGAGCAAATCACCGGTATGAACGTCCATGACCACCACTGAAGCACTTTCACCCCCCAGCCGCTCAGCGGCATAGTGTTGAATGCGCTCATCGATGGTCAGCACGACATCAGCACCCGGTTCGCCCTCGTTGCGCTCAAGCTCGCGAATAATTCGCCCAAATGCATTGACTTCAATTTGGCTGGCACCTGCTTTGCCGCGCAAGGCCATATCGTAGACTTTCTCGATGCCTTCTTTGCCGATACGAAACCCGGGCAACTGAAGTAACGGATCGCCATTCAGATCTGCTTCATCGACGGCGGCGACATAGCCCAGCAAATGCGCGGCATTCTCCTGCTGCGGATAGAAGCGCGTCAGGCCCAGGTCGATCGACACGCCAGGCAAATCAGGGGCGTTCACCTGAATACGTGACATTTCCTCCCAGGTGAGATTTTCATGTACCGTCACGGGCAAGAAGCCACGTTTACGACTTGCTTCTTTTTTAATTCGCTCGCGCTCGAATTCCGACAACGTGATAATGCGACTCAAGGCCTCAAGTGTCTCGCCTAAGGCGCGCGCCTGTTCGGGCACGATCAAGACGCGGAAATTCTGTTGATTGACCGCAAGTGGCTGGCCAAACCGATCAAGGATGCGTCCGCGCGGCGGAGGCAGAAGTTGCATATTAATGCGATTATCTTCCGCCAGCATTGCGTAGCGTTTGGACTCAACCACTTGCAAATAATACAAACGCCCGACCAAGGTTGAGACCAGGACGGCCTGTCCACCCGCCAACACAGCGGCGCGGCGGTTAAACATACGAACCCATTCGCTATCGCGGTTGACCATCATGGCTGTAGCATCAGTTTTAGTTGGGCGCGCGCCAATAGCCAGCCGATGACCGGGTAAATCACAACCGTCAATAAAATCGATCCTGCCGTATCCCCAAAAGGTGGGAAGTCACCTGGTCCAATTATTCCTGCGCACAGCCAGCGCACACATCCCGTCACAACAGCAACCACCACAAAGCCAAGCCACACTTCGAGGAATGGGCGGTTGTTGAAAAACTTCTGCTGATTAAAGACAACCCATTGGCACAATAATAATGCAAGTGCAGTCGAGCCCAATGGCGTTCCCACCAGAAGATCTTCGAGCACACCAATGCCAAAAGCTGCGCCATAGCCAAAGCCATCGGGCCGGTAGACCGACCAGAAATAAACCGCCATCAGCGTATACATGGGGGCAAGTGATGCCACACCCGGCATGTGAAGTGGAACTAAGCTAAACAACAGTAGGAAAACAGTTGTGGTGAGGGGGACGCGGCGGCGCGCGACCAGATCAAATTTCTGCCACGCTGTTGTCTGGTGCATGACGACCAACCTACTTTGTCGTCTCAGGTGCGGGACTGGTCAATATTCCGCGCAGGCCGTAATCAACGATACGCACATACTCAAGCTTATCGCGCGAAACAAACGGCTCGATTTCGATGATCCCTTCTTGGACGCGGGCAACCCGGCCAACAGGCAAGCCAGGCGGGAATGCTTCGGCATCGCCCGAGGTAATGACTTTGTCGCCCGGGGCAACCACAGTTTTGGCCCCGACATAAATGAGCCGTGGCCGCAAACCGTTGTCGCCAACTAGAATAGCGCGATTGTTTGCCTCGCCGACGACAACTGGAATGCGCGAGTTGATATCAGTAATCAACAAAATACGCGACGAATGCACCCCGGCCTGCAAAACGCGACCCACCAGGCCCTCGCCCGTCAACACGACATTGCCCTTGGTTACACCGTCGCTTGCGCCAGCGGTCACCAGCACACTTTGCGCGAATGCCCCACCGGTATCACCGACAACCCGACCACTCACAAACGCGGCTGTGGGTTCAGGCACAAGCGATAGCAACGCCTTCAACGACCGATTTTCAGCCTCAAGGCGCTGGGCAATGGTTTGCCATTGCAGCAAGCGCTCGTTAGATTCACGCAAATTCGAATTCAATTCACGAATGGCAGCAAGTTCGCGGATATTTGAGATCGTTTCAGCGATAGCGTTGGCAGGCTGCGACATCACCCGCAAAATCGGGACCACCGCATCGGTAATCGCCATCCGCGCACGCTCCACCAATACCGTATCGGCTTTGCCGATCAGCATGAGTGCAAACGTAAGTGCGATCAGAGACAAGAAGGCAAAGCGCTGAATAAGTGTTTTCAGCGTTCCTAACCGGGTAATTTGTCCGGTATTTTGCCTCACGCTTTAATTCTCCTGTTGCCTCGTATTATTAGTAAACCGAGGTCAAAACATTACGCAGGCGCTTGTCTTCAAGCGCTTTACCTGTACCCAAAGCCACGCATGATAGCGGGTCGTCGGCAATCGACACCGGCAAACCGGTCGCGTGACGCAGCACAAAGTCGAGGTTATGCAACATCGCGCCGCCACCAGTGAGAACAATGCCCTTATCAACAATATCAGCGGCCAATTCAGGCGGAGTGTGCTCGAGGGCCATTTTAACCGCATCGATAATAGCGGTAACAGGTTCAGCTAACGCCTCAGCGATTTGACGCTGGCTAATGACGATTTCCTTGGGCACGCCGTTCATCAAGTCGCGGCCTTTGATGACCATGGTTTCACCATCGCCGTGTTCAGGTGGGCAGGCGCAGCCAATTTGCTTCTTGGTGCGCTCGGCCGAGCTTTCGCCCACCAGCAAGTTATGATGGCGGCGAATATAGTTGATGATGGCTTCGTCCATCATGTCGCCACCGACGCGTACCGAGCGCGCATACACGATACCTTCAAGCGACAGCACCGCCACTTCGGTCGTGCCCCCCCCAATATCAACCACCATGCTGCCCGTTGGCTCAGTGACAGGCAAACCAGCGCCAATCGCAGCGGCCATCGGCTCTTCAATCAGGAATACTTTACGCGCCCCTGCTGCTTCGGCTGATTCTTGAATGGCGCGGCGTTCAACAGCCGTAGAACCCGACGGCACGCACACAATGACCAACGGTGAGGCAAAGCTACGGCGGTTATGCACTTTGCGGATAAAGTGCTTGATCATTTCTTCGGCCACTTCGAAATCGGCGATCACGCCATCACGTAAGGGGCGAATGGCCTGGATGTTACCGGGTGTTCGGCCCAGCATCTGCTTGGCCTCGTTGCCCACGGCCAGAACCTGTTTGCGCCCCTTCACTTCTGCCAACGCAACGACCGAAGGCTCGTTCAGAACGATGCCCTTGCCCTTCACGTAAACCAGCGTGTTGGCGGTGCCGAGGTCAATCGCCATATCGTTGGAGAGCCAACCGGTGAGCCGAGAAAACATCCCTTGTTCTTCCTTATTTCTTAGCGGGGTTAAAGGAGCATTTTCCCGAGAAGTGTACTTGCACTTGGCGTGGAAAATGCGACCAAACAAAAAGCTCTGCCCGGGTGCACAGCACCCGAGCAGACGCCATAGATTCACAACGCGCAGGCATTATCAATACTTCACGATGCATGAGCGATCATTTCCGCCGGAGCCGACTTCTGGCGCTTTACCAGCAGCTTGTTCAGCGCATTAATATAGGCCCGGGCTGAGGCGACCAGGGTATCAGTATCTGCCCCTTGGCCTTGGACCGTTTTGCCATTCTCTTCCAGGCGCACCATGACCTCGGCTTGGGCATCCGTACCGCCCGTCACCGCATTAACCTGGTAAATCTGGAGGTTTTGGGTTGCCGTGGTCAGCTGCTTAATGGCGTTGAAAATTGCATCAACCGGGCCATCGCCGGTGGCCAATATCGATTTGAGCTGGCCATCGATTTCCAGCTCAATTTCGGCACGCTGTTTGGCAACTTTGGTGCCCGCCACAACTTCGAGCGAGACGAACTTGATATGGTCGTTATCACGCACAACCTCATCATCCACGATGGCAATAATGTCATCGTCGAAGATGTCTTTCTTCTTGTCGGCTAAATCCTTAAACCGCTTGAAGGCGTCGTTGATGGCGTTATCACCAAACTCGTAGCCCAATTCCTTCAACTTGGAACGGAAAGCCGCGCGCCCCGAATGCTTGCCCATGACCAAGTTGGACTTTTTCAAACCTACTGATTCAGGGGTCATGATCTCGTAGGTTTGCGCGTTCTTCAGCATGCCGTCTTGGTGAATGCCCGACTCATGGGCGAAGGCATTGGCACCGACGATGGCCTTGTTGGGCTGCACAGGGAAACCCGTGACCGTAGAAACCAAGTGCGACGCCCGCATGATCAGCTCAGAGTTTATCGACGTTTCAAACGGCATATGATCGTTGCGGGTACGCAAGGCCATGACGATTTCTTCCATGGCCGCATTACCTGCACGTTCGCCAAGCCCGTTGATGGTGCATTCGATTTGGCGCGCACCGGCTTGCACCGCGGCCAGCGAATTAGCCACGGCCAGGCCCAAATCGTTATGGCAATGCACCGAGATGATCGCCTGATCGATATTGGGCACGCGGTTAAACAGCATTTTGATCAGCGCGCCGTACTCATCAGGCACCGTATAGCCCACGGTGTCGGGGATATTGATGGTACGAGCACCCGCCTTGATGGCTGATTCCACGCACTGGCATAGGAAATCGTGCTCGGTGCGTGAGCCGTCTTCGGCGGACCACTCCACATCATTGGTGTA
>JANLSL010000397.1:0-2743 GCA_031362385.1 Alphaproteobacteria bacterium
GTGAAACAGCACGCCGTCGCCGGCCTTCAAATCCCACGTGATGAATTTTCGCTCTGGGTTGGCGCGCTGTTGCTCGAAGTCGGGGCATGGGCCGCTGGCTTGGCCGGGTTTGAAGCCGTGCTCGATGTTGTGGTCCAGACAATAGCGATGATACCCAGCCACAAACTCGACGCGGCCATTTTCGGCGCTCACGTCGGTGAGCGCGATCCAGATATTAGGTGCCATCTGTCCGCTGACGGGCCAGGCGGTGGCATCCATATGCCACGTCATCACCTTGGGTGAGCTGGGCGGCTTATGGAACAGGTGATCGTGATAAATGCGAATGGCGCGCGAACCAATAATGCGCCCGACCGCCTCGGCGACCGGAGAGTTGAACAACAGATCTCGGAAATCAGCATCCTGACGCCACATGTAACACACCGAGGTCATGGTCTCGCCTTGCGAGATACTGAGCTTGCCGTGCGCAGCCGGATCGGCGATCACGCGATCAGCCGCCTTACGCATGCGGCCGACCCACTCAGTGTCAAGCAACTGGCGAATACACACCGCACCTTCACGCGCATAGTCGTCGATGTGCGCGCGGGTGATAGGCTTCAGCAAGTCGCGGTTCATCAGGACTCCTCGGTGGTGCCTGGATCTAAACTCAATTTGCGAAGTCTAAACAAAGAGCGCTAGGTTGACACCTTGCCATTTGATGAGTGTGCACGGCGTGGGCACATTTGCCTTAACTTTCGGATCACTGATGCGAACACGATTGATGGCACTTGCTGTGCTGGTGAGTGTGGCTTGGAGTGCCCAAGCCCCTGAGGCCACCACGTTGCGAATCGGTGCCCAATCTTTACCGTTGATGCGCGGCAATCCTTATCAGCCCATCACCTTGCCCGGCGCGCTGGTTGCGCAAATGGTGTTTGATCCGCTGATCGGCGTGGGGCCCGCAGGCCAAGCGCAAGCTGCGTTGGCGGTAGCGTGGTACCCAGAATCACCCACCGTTTGGGTGTTGGCTTTGCGCCCCAATGTGCAATTTTCGGACGGCACGGCGTTTGATTCCGCAGCGGTTGTCGCCGCTTTTGATTACTTGCGCACCGATGAGGGCCGCCGTGACAGCGTTGCCAGCATGGACGTGAGCACGAGCATTGCCCGTGTCGAGGCGCGCGAGCCCCTGGTCGTGGCCATCACCACGCTCAAGCCCGACCCGGTGCTGCCGCTGCACCTGAGCTTTGTGCGCATCCCCTCGCCGGTTCAATGGACAACGCTGGGGCGTGATGGCTTTGCCCGCACGCCGGTGGGCACGGGGCCTTTTAGTGTCACCGACTGGCAAGAAAACCGCGTGACGTTGAAGGCCAATGTTAAGTCATGGCGGGGCCCCCGTGTTGAAGCACTTGATGTTGTTAAAATCCCCGATCCGTCGGCCCGCGTGCAGGCCCTGGTTTCAGGTGCGGTTGATATAGCACTGGGTATTGCGCCCGAAGACCGGGCGGCTATTGAACGTGCCGGTGGGCGTATTGTCTCGCGCCCCATGCCGCTGGTGCATTTTCTAGCATTCGTCACAACCAACGACACGCCGTTGAAAGACCGCCGCGTGCGCCAGGCGCTGAATCATGCGGTTGACACCAAAGCCATCATCGCCGCGTTTTTAGACAATGCCGTCACGCCGGCCACGCAGTTTAGCCATGAGGGTGCTTTTGGTTTTAACCCTGATGTGCAGCCGTATGCGTTTGACCGTGACAAGGCGCGCGCGCTGCTCGGCGAGGCTGGCTACGCAAAAGGGTTTTCATTCAGCACGGTGTTAGACGGCACATCGGGCGGCAATTACGTCGATTGGTATCAGCGCATTGCCCAAGACTTAAGTGCGGTCGGCGTGACCATGAGCTTGCGCATGTCGAGCAGCGTGCAAATGATCCAAAGTGTACAAACCGGGGTGTGGGGCAGCGATGCTTTTGCGTGGTCTTTCGCCGGGTTTGACTCGTTGCGCGGCTATCGCTTCCGCTCGTGCGCGTGGAGTCATCCCTACCATTGTGATCCTAACATAATGGCGCTGATTGCCTTAGCCGACGCCGCTACCGGCCAAACCGAACGCCTACAGCGCACGCGTGAAGTACTGGCGGCCGAGGCCGCCGACCCACCCGGCCTGATGTTATGGCGCGGCGTGGCCTTTGACGGGCTGAGCAAAGGCATTGCTGATTTTGCCGCCGAGGATGATGTGATCAGGTGGGACCGCGTCGCGCGGCACTGATCTCAATTTGGGGATGGCCCTTGACGAGAACGCGCGCCGAGTCATACACATGTGTCTGAAAACAGACGCGTATGTATTTAAGGGCCGTCATGAGCACCACCCCGCCCCGGAACCCACTGCCGCGCAGCCCGCGCGTTGCCCAACGGCGCGAGCGTATGCGCCAGAATGTGCTGCGGGTGGGTGCGAAAATGTTTTTAGAACGCGGCATCGAGAATGTCAGCGTGGAAGAAATTTTGGATACCGCCAATTTAGCGCGCAGCACGTTCTATAGTTTTTTCACCAGCAAGCGCGACTTGCTGTTTCATATTCTTGATCCGATTTTCCAAACCGGCGTGACCCACATGCAGGCTTTGCGCGGTAAACCAGCAACCGACATGGTTTACGGCGTGATTGATATGTACCCGATGTTGTGGGAGCGCTTTGGTGAGGCATTATTCCTGCGCATTGGCCATGACGAATTCAAGCTGATTGAGAAAACTCATAACCAGTACGTGATGATACTCGGTCAGT
>JANLSL010000461.1:0-12062 GCA_031362385.1 Alphaproteobacteria bacterium
GGGTAGGCGACAGGCTCGACCTTTTTGCCTCTCCATTCGCGCAAAATCTGGCCAGTTTTGGCATCGCGGAAGATATAGATTTTTCGGTTATACTGATGAACCAAGTTGGATTTTGGGTCGGGCCGGAAGCTGGTGGCCGAGTCAAAGCCCTCCATGAAAAACAACAACTCGCCAGACGGATAAGCGCGCACCGCACCAGTTGAATACCACCAGATCGGTTGACCATCGCCAACACGTGCTGAGGCCCACACCTTGAAAGACTCTGGGTCAAAACCGCCCTCAGCCAGAAATGCGGGTGCACTTAGGGCTGGGAGGGCAGCAACTGAGGTGATAGCGCCCACGCTCAGCAATGCGCTTCTGCGGTTAAGGTGCAGTGTCATGTAGGGCTCCCAATAAAAGCTACAACAGATAAATAATCACCGTCAGCGCGAATTCAATCATGCAGATTGTGGTCTTTGGTTTCGGGCAAAAAGAGCAGGCCAATCACCAATGTCCCGCCCGCGATTATAACCGGGTACCACAGGCCGTAATAAATATCGCCACTCATCGCCACCAGCGCGAAAGCGACTGAAGGCATAAAGCCGCCAAACCAGCCATTGCCAATATGATAGGGTAACGACATCGAGCTATAGCGAATACGGGCCGGGAAGATTTCCACCAACATCGCTGCGATGGGGCCATACACCATCGTGATATAAAGCATCAGGATGGTCAGGAGTCCCATCACGCCCACGATGTTGATTTTCGCAGGATCAGCTTTGTCGGGGTAACCTGCTGCGGCGATGGCTGTGGTCAGTTCTGCTTTGTTAAAGCCGGTCAGCTCAGACTCACCGATGCGAATAATGGTCGTGGCCCCCGCCGGTGCAGATTGGTTGGTATAATTGACCGAGGCTTTTGACAGCACAGCGCGCGCTAAGTCGCAATCGCTGGTAAAGGTGGCCGTTCCCACTGGGTTAAATTGAAATGAGCATGTCGTGGAGTCGGCGATGATGACCGCCTTGGACTTTTCTTGGGCAGCGGCCAGATCAGGGTTTGCGAAGTACGTCAGGCCATGGAAAATCGGGAACATGGTAAAAGTTGCTAACGCCAAGCCGGTCATCATCAATTTCTTACGGCCAATTTTGTCTGAGAGGGTGCCAAACACCACGTACAACGGCATACCAATGATCAAGGCAAACGCCTGGAGCAAATTGGCGGTATTGGCATCGAGCTTGAGGGTCTGGGTCAGGAAAAACATCGCATAGAACTGCCCGCCATACCAAATGACGGCTTGGCCCGCCAACGCACCTAACAGCACCACCAGCACCAGCTTGGCGTTGGCCCACTGCGCAAATGCTTCGCGTAAGGGTGCTTTGGATTGTGTACCTTGTGCTTTCATGCGCTGAAAAGTGGGCGATTCCTCCAGCGACAGGCGTATCCATACTGAAATACCCAACAGGAAGATTGAGAACAGAAATGGAATGCGCCAGCCCCAGTCTTCAAAACGCGGCTCACCCAACAGCCACCGCGTGCCGATGATCACAACAAGCGACAACAACAGCCCCGTCGACGCTGTTGTTTGAATCCAGCTGGTGAACTCACCGCGCCGTCCTGGCGGGGCATGTTCGGCGACATAGATCGCCGCCCCGCCGTATTCGCCGCCAATCGCCAGGCCCTGGACGAGGCGCATCGCCACTAAAATGATGGGGGCGGCAACGCCAATGGTGGCGTAACTGGGCAGTAAACCGACCACAAAGGTGGCCAGCCCCATAATCACGATGGTGATCAGGAAGGTATGTTTACGCCCCGCCAAATCGCCCAGACGCCCGAACACAAGTGCTCCAAAGGGGCGCACTGCAAAGCCCGCCGCAAATGCCAGCAAGGCAAACACGAATGCCGCAGTTTCATTGACGCCGGAGAAGAACTGTTTGGAGATGATGGCCGCGAGCGAGCCATACAAATAGAAATCATACCACTCAAAAATCGTTCCCAACGACGAGGCCCAGATCACCCGACGCTCGGTTGCGCTTAAGCCTTGGCGTGCGCTGCTGTCTACGATGGAACTCATTGTTTTCCCCCCGGCGTAATACGCCTGTAGGGAGACTATTCAGTATTCGAAAAATTGTCACGTGGGCGTCACACCACCGTCAAAGCTTATGGATAAAAGCAGATTCACGCCGCAGCGCACGATGCGCAGGCGCTGGGGGTCTGCGTACGGATGGTCTTCAAGATTCCACGTCGCGCCATTCTGGCTCATGTTGGGGCCAGTGCCGGGGCCATTGCTGCAGCCAGGCTTCTCCCGGCCGTAGCCTCGGTGCCGCCAAAGTTACCGCAACGCGTTCAGCGCATTTGTTTCGGATCATGTGCAGACCAAGACAAAGATCAGCCCGTTTGGGACGCAATTCTGGCAACTAAACCAGGCCTGTTCATTTTTTTGGGCGATAACATCTATGGCGATACGCACGACATTCACGTTTTGCGCGCCAAGTATGCGCGCCTCGCAGCTAAGCCCAGCTTCAGGAAATTTCGCCAGCAGGTTCCCATTATTGCCGCATGGGATGACCATGACTATGGCGAGAATGACTCAGGGGCTGAGAACCCTTTACGTGAGCAGTCAAAGCAGGCGTTTCTTGAGTTCTGGGAAGAACCCAAAACATCGCCACGCTGGGGCCGCGATGGAATTTATACCTCGTACATTTTTGGTCCGGCGGGTCAGCGCGTGCAAATTTTATTACCCGACCTTCGCAGCAACCGCACACCCCTTTCCATAGTTGAAGATGCCTGCGCGATGGCCGCGATGGGGCCTTATGCGCGCATGACTGATCCGGCGGCGACCATGCTGGGCGAGCGCCAATGGAGTTGGCTTTCGCAAGAATTTGAAAAGCCAGCCGAGGTGCGTATTTTCGGCTCAAGTTTGCAGGTGCTGGCAGATTTCCCCGGCTGGGAAGGCTGGCCTGTGTATCAGCATGATTATCAGCGTTTGATGCGCTTGATCTCGCAAACTCAAAGCAGTGGCATGGTTTTTCTCAGTGGCGATGCCCATTACGGCGAATTGTCATTGTGCGGTGAGAATACGCCCTATCCCCTGTGGGATGCGACCTCCAGCGGCATTACTGAAGTATGGTCAAAGTTACCACCCAATGAGCGGCGTATCGGAACGGCCGTGCGTGAGGTCAATTTTGGCGTGGTTGATATTGACTGGAATGGTGGGGCTACGACCATCACGCTGCAAATTTGCGATGTCAACGGCAGGGTGAAATTGCGCCAGATTGTCCCCACCACCGCACTGACAGCTTGATCTCTATACCAAAACAAACGGGCCCGAGGTTGCCCCCGGGCCCGCTGTTTGAACCAATACTGTTGGCTGAAATTACATTTTGTACTTCACGGTGAACATGTACTCGCGTGGGGGCAGGTACAAGAAGCCACCCAAGAAGCCACGTGCGCCAGTGGACAGTGTCTTGTCGTTGTTGAGGTTCTTCGCCGACATGCGGGCTTCCCATCTGTCGTTGAAGCTGACGCCCACATAGGCACCCAAGCGGCTGTAAGCATCGAGGATCAGCTCGTTGGTGGCTGAGCTGATGTAATCATCGCTGCGGAACCAGTCAGCGCCAACCAAAAGTTCAACGTTGCTGGCGGTGCCCAAGCCATGGCGGTAATCAAAGCCTGTTGAGATTGTATAATCAGGCAATGATGGTGGACGTGCATCGGTGACGCCAAAATTCGCCAGTGCATTGGTTGGAGCACTGCCTGCGCGCAAGTTGCGGAATTTACCGTGGAGCAGGGCCGTGGTTGCGTAGATATTCAGGCCATCAACAGGAACCACCGTCAGTTCTGCTTCAAGTCCTTGGATTCTGGCTTGGCCAGCGTTCTGCACCGGGAAAGATGCAGGGCCACCGCCAACGCCAGGAACTTGTGCGTTCAGGGTCAGGTCTGAGATGTTGTTGTAGAAGTAGTTGGCATTCACACGCAGGCGGTTATCGAGCAGGTCGGTTTTAACGCCAGCTTCGTAGGTCCAGTTGCTTTCTGGGCCATAGGGGCTGCGGGCATCGTTCAAGTTGCCAATCGCAATGGCGCTATACCCACCTGACTTGAAACCGCGGCTGGCCGAGACGAACAGCAGCATGCTGTCGATGGCACCTGAGGTCGGCACTTTGTAATCCAGGCCGAACTTTGGCAACCACTTGTCGTAAGGGTTCTTCAAGGTCACCGGCGCTTGTGGGCTGACGACGTTGAGGAATGCTACGGGGCCAACATACTGGAACTGTATGCCAAACTTCTTGAGGTCTTTCACGTAGCGTAGGCCAACTGTCGCCTTCAAATCATCGGTGATGGCGAAGTCGTTGTGGGTGAAGAACGAGTATGAGTTGGTGTGGGCTTGAATCTGGCTGGTTGAGAAGGGGCCAGGAATGGCCCAACCAAAGCGCTGATCACCGCCTTCGGATAAATAGAAGGCACCGACCAAATAGTTCAGCTTGCCAGCCATGGCAACGCCTTGAACTTTAATTTCTTGGGTGAACTGGTCAGCGTTGAGTTTGGTCGCGCCAACCACACCGCCCAAGTTACCGCCATTGGCGGCTCCTGCCGCCACGGGTACGCCGCCTGTGCCTGTAAAGTCGGTCGAGAAGAAGTCGCGGGTGTTGACGAAGCCGGTAATGGACTGAACCGTGCCATCGCCATAGTCGTAGGTCATGTTCAACGAGCTAATCCACTGCTTGGTATTGCCGTGGGGCATGTCGGTAATGGGTGAGGGGCTCTTGGCAGAGACCGGACGGCTGACGATATACGGATTGCCGTACAACGGCACGACTTGACGCGAATGATACTGCTTGTTGCTGGCGACGCCAGGCGTTGTTCCAGGGGTCAGTTGCAGCGCGTCATTGCTGCTGCGTGTGAACGAGACTGAGGCAATGACATCGAGCAAGTCCGAGCCGGTGTAGTGAAGCTTACCGCGTGCGGCGAGGTTCTTCTCGTCGCCGACGTTCGAACCATCTACGCGGTTGGTCCAATAGCCGTTTTTGCCGTTCAATTGGGCCGAGGCTGAAGCAGCCACGACATCGCTGACCGCGCCGCCGGTGCTGAAGCTGTATTTGTAATTGCTAAAGCTGCCGCGGGCGACTTCAGCATTCAGCCACTTGTTGTCTTGGCTGGGGGTGCGGGTGATGAACTTGATGGCGCCTGCAAGCGTGTTGCGGCCGTACAGCGTGCCTTGGGGGCCACGCAGTACTTCGGTGCGCTCGATATCAGCCAAGTTCACGTTGTTACCGTTCAAGCGGCCCAAGTAAACATCGTCGACATATAAACCGAATGGTGATTCCGCCACGATCAACGAGGCGTCTTGCTGCGTTGAACCGCGCATGGCCGGCGAGATGTTGGTCGGCGAGGTGATGTTGTTACGCATCTTCAAGCTGGGGACGTAACGCTCAAGGTCTTTGGCTTCCACAATCGAGCGGCGTTGCATCATCTCGGCAGAAAACGCAGAGACCGGGATCGGCACGCTTTGCAGCGACTGCTCGCGGCGCTGGGCCGTGACCACGATTTCTTCAAGGCCGCCAGTTTGCGCCTGCGCTGTTTGAGCATTCTGAGCCATGGCGACGGTCGAGAAAGCAACCGCAGCAATCGTGGTGCCGAGCAAAAGTTTCTTCATGGAAGTACCCCGTTTTGGTTTTGATTTAGGCTTTGGCAAGAAGGCTTTGGCAAAAAGACTATGGCCCCCTCACGCTGGTTTGGTGGCCGAAACTACATTTTAACGCGCTTTTTGGCTAGGCAAAGCAGCCCCTTAGCCTCACAACGTGGCAAGTTGTGGCTAATGAGCAACACTTGGTTTTCGTGGCCGGATAGAGCCCTCAATGCAATTGGCCCCGTCCTTGCGGGCGGGGCCAATGGGTCTGAATGAGCTTAAAGCCAGTTTACTTTGCAACAATCGACCAGAGGCGACCGAGCTTGGCATAGGGCGACGCAGGAGCAATCGACGCGAAGGCTTTCCTGGCTTCACCGGGTTGCTTGAGCGCAAGGTAGGCCACGCCTAAACGCAATTTGGCACGGTCGGGGTCTTTAGCGCCCTTGGCAATGCCTGCTTTGATGAGTTCAACGCCTTTGGTGGGGTTGTCATATGTCAAATAGGCTTCGCCGGTTTTGACCAATGGTTCGCCGGTCGCGGCATTTTTTGCAACTGTTTCCGATTGAGCAAGGGATGCCTTGTCAGATGTTGCCTGGGTCTTGGCCATATTCACCAAGCGTGTATCGCGCTCATTCTTAGCACCCATCGCAGCAGCTTTGGCCATAATGGTTTGGGCTTCGCCCGGCAGGCCCGCTTGCAGCGACATCTCGGCCATCTCGCGCAATTCATCGGCCTCAAGTTTGGCATTGGTGGCCAAGCGTAAGCGATAAACTTCGAGGTCAAGCTTACGGCTGTCGTTGATCTCTTTGTTGATCAACGTAATCAACTGATCCCAATAGTTTGGCTTCGGGTAGATCGCGACGGTCTTTTCAAGAACTTTGATCAGGCCTTGGGTATTGTTTTGCTCGTATTCAGCGCTTTGCAATAACTGAAGCCAATCTTCTTTCACCGGCTTGTCGGCTTTCTCAGCCGAATCGATTGCGCTTTTCAGAAGCTTGGACGCATTGGGGAAATCGTTTTGCAGATAGTAGGCTTGGCCCACCATCATCTGCATTTCAGAATCTCCTGTGTTCTCCTTCAGATACATCGGGCCGAACGTCGTCACTTTGGGATAGTTCTTTATTTGATAGTAAAGCTGCGCCAGCGACTTCGCGCGCGTGATCTTATTGGCAGGCGCTAGAAACTCGCTGTTCATGGTTGATTCAAAGCTTTTCGCAGCACCCGCGAAATCGCTCAAGTTCACATCAACAAAAGCCGTCATGTCGGCAATGGCAAACTCTTCGTAGGCAGTCTTGGGCGACACCGCCATTGCTTCTTCGATTTTGGCCTTGGCTTCTTTCCAGTTTTTGGCTGTCATGGCTTCTTGGGCGGCCTTCAGCGGCTTGGCTATTTTCAAACCAACTGAGGGGCCTTTGTCAGCTTTTTCGCCCTTCGCGGCTTTGTCCTGCGCGAACGCGACGTTTGAGGCGGTGGGCAAAGCAGCAAAACCAAACGACAAGGCACACGCCAGCAGCATTGCGCGAAAAGGAAGGGGACGTACCGTATGAAGCATAGCCAAACTCCTGTTGATCAAGCAGCACTTACTAAGAGTGCTACTCCATGTATTGTTCGTTGCCGACGAAGCCGATTTTGACCACGCCGTTGCGTTGCGCGATGGCCATGACAATGGCGACTTGGCCATAGCTGGCCAAGCGATTGGGGCGCAGGTGCATTTCAGGTTGCGGGTCTTGCTTGGCGGCTTTGCGCATGTAGCCTTCCAAGGTTGCCTGGTCAGGCACGGGGTTACCATCCCAGGTAATCGTGCCGTCAAAGTCCACACCCAACTGAATAATCACCGGCTCAACTTCCTGCGGCGGTGGGCTGTCGGTGGGGCGCGGCATGTCAAGCTTCACCGCGTGAGTTTGGATCGGGATGGTGATGATCAACATCACCAGCAGCACCAACATCACGTCGATCAGCGGTGTGGTGTTCATCTCCATCATGGGGTCGGCGTGATCGCCAGAACCGCTGCCGAGGGACATTGACATGAGCGTAACTCCGTTCGAATTTTTTAATTAACGGCCAGACAAATCAGGCTGGGTGATGAACCCAAGCTTAATGATGCCAGCGCGTTGACAGTTCACGATCACTTTTCCAATCGCTTCAAACCGCGTTCCACTATCGCCACGGATGTGAATCTCAGGCTGTGGGCTCATGGGAGCGATGTTTTTTAAACGATCCAAGAGCGATGCGTAATTGGCCACCACAGAATCGTTCCAATAAATCCCGCCGTCTTTATCGACCGCGATGACGATGTTCTCAGGCTTGGTCGCCGTCGCCATGTTTGTTGCCGTGGGCAGTTCAACAGGAACCGTCTTGATGACGACTGGGATAGTAATCAGGAAGATGATCAGCAGCACCAACATCACGTCCACGAGGGGAGTGGTATTGATGGCTGAAATCACGGTTTCATCGCCGCCTTCGGCTGAACCAAGACTCATTGACATGAAGGGTACTCCGCGTTGGATCGCATCTAAAGGTCCCGAGATTCACTTTGGTGAGTGTGAATCTCGGGAGAAGCCTTAAGTTTTATTCAGCAGCTAAAGTTAGCGCTGGGCAATTTTCTTGTTGCCGCTGAGCAGAACCGCATGCACGTCGGCAGCGAAGTTGCGGATACCGTCGAGTGCAACCTTGTTGCGGGCGACCAGCCAGTTGTAACCCAGCACCGCCGGAATGGCGACGGCCAGACCAATTGCAGTCATGATCAACGCTTCACCAACGGGGCCTGCGACTTTATCGATCGAGGCTTGGCCAGCAATGCCGATGGCAACCAGGGCGTGATAGATCCCCCACACCGTGCCCAACAACCCAACGAACGGAGCTGATGAGGCAACGGCGGCCAGGAACGACAGGCCCTTTTGCAAGGCGCCCGAGACGTCGTTGGTTGAACGCTGCAGCGACATGGTGACCCAATCGGTCAAGGCGATTTGATCGGTCAGCTTGCCTTCATGATGTTCTGCCGACTTCAAGCCGTCTTCAACGATGGCGCGGAAAGCGCTGGTGGGTTCAAGCTTCGCCATGCCTTCTTTCAAGTTGGCAGCGCTCCAGAAGCCCGAGCCCGCCGTCTTGGCATGACCAAACAGCACCTGCTGATCCCACAAGCGGGTGACCAGAATGAACCATGAGCCCATCGACATGATGACGAGCGTGACCAGAATGCCGCGTGCGACAAAGTCTCCGCCTTTCCACAAGGCTTCAAGGCCATAGGGGTTTTCAACAACGGCGGTTTCTTCGCCGGCGGCATTGGCGGTTGCCAAGGTTGCGGCATTGTTTTCAGCAGTTGTCATCGGCGCTGCTTCGGGCGCGGTCGCTTCTGCGGCCGGAGCGGCTGTAGGGGCGGTGGCTGGTGCGGTCTGTGCCGAAGCCTGGCCGAAAGCAAGGCTACCCAGCAAGGCCATCATGGCAGCACTGGTTTTCAAGGGGCGGATCAAAGACATCATGGTAATTCCTCCGAGATCAAAAAAGATGAAGTGATTGACTAAAGTGATTGTGACGTACGCGGATTCTATTTCTCGATTTTGAATTTAATTTTGATGTTGAAGCGAACTGCCACCGGCTTGCCGCCTTTCGTTCCAGGTTGGAACTTAAAACTCCGCCGGGCTTCGTTCTCAGCAGCCTCGTCCAGCTTTGGGAAGCCGCTGGATTGAGAAACTTTTACGTCGGAAACGGTGCCGTCTTCGAGAACGAGAATCTCGAGGACAACGGTTCCTTCCTCGCCATTACGTTTGGACGACGGAGGATACTCTGGCTGATAGTTCCGTCCCTTGATCGTCTTTGGCGTGGTCGGAGCGGCTTCAGCAGCCTGCACTGGGGCTTTGGACGTCGCATTCGAAATTGCCGTGGGTGCTGGTTCAGTGGTGTTGAACACAAAGTCTGGCGGCGGCACGAACGGCGGTGGTGGTTTGTCGAACTTGGGCGGCGGCGGTGGCGGCTCGTCCTGTTTATCTTGGACTTCTTCGATGACCTTCGCCGCGATGGGTCCTTTAAGCACTTCGACCACTGAGCGCGCCAGGCCGTTGATCAGGCCATAGACAAGAAGTACATGAAATAGCGCGGTTGCGATAAAGCCGAACGCGCGGCGCGACATAAACCCGCCGCGATTTAAATGGTCCGCATATGCACCCATTTGCCCATTTTCTCCCACTGCAGACATTTAGCGTAGCGTCTGCGTTATCCCTGCACCAACCCTTGACTGCGGGGGCATATAATCTCGAGTGGGTTGCAATGAAATCGTCATAGGAAAAGCAGACTGTAAAATGGTCTAGGACATATGAATTACATATATGTTTGAGCCATAAACGAGAGTAATATGGCCATAAGACAACTATGGCTACGCATTTGCCCGGGCACATCTGTGGATAGTTATCTTGGGACTGCCCCAACCCATTTTTTGAGTGCTGTAAAATATGCGAGTCGCAGGATCGACAGGCGTTATGCGTCGGCCTTTTTATCAACAGGGCGTCTTTTTGACACGAAAAGGCCTCATACGCAGCAATCTTGCGCGCTTAATTTTAATTAAACATCATGGAGCTGCAGGCGATACCCCACACCTGATTCAGTCAGAATGTATTCAGGCCGCTCTGGGTCACGCTCAAGTTTCTGGCGCAGCTGGCGGATATAGACGCGCAAGTACTGCACATCCACTGCGTTTTCCGCACCCCACACCTCGCGCAGGACGTGACTATGCGTCAGCACTTTGCCCGCATGAATCACCAGTTCCTTTAAGATGTCGTATTCCTTGGGCGACAATTTTACATCCTCGCCGCGCACACGCACCAATCGTTTTACCAAATCCATTTCCAACTGACCGGTCGCGAATGCAGGTTGGGTTCCTTGCGACGTAAATTTGTGCCGCAAGGCGGTACGGATACGCGCCATTAACTCATCAACGCCAAAGGGCTTGCTCATATAGTCGTCGGCCCCCGCATCAAGCACCGTGACTTTGGTTTTTTCGTCGACACGGCTTGAGAGCACAATGATTGGTACGGACAATGCCGCACGCCACTCGCGAATCAATTCCAATCCATCGCGATCGGGAAGCCCTAAGTCCAGCACGATCAGGTCAGGTTTTTCATGGCGCACTGACCATGCCGCTGCTTCGGCATTCTCAGCCTCAACCACGCGGTAGTCTTGCACCGCTAAGGTGTTGCGCAAGAATCTGCGGATCGCTGGCTCATCATCGACGATCAGTATGGTGACTTTATTCTCAGCCATGTCTTTAAGTGTTCACGGCCGTTTTGCGCGGCATGGTCGCTGTCGCGGTGTTGTCTGAAATCAAACTTAAGGTTGGGTGTTCGCTCACTTTACTCATCAAGCGTTTAGCGGAAATAGGGAAGCTCATCGTAAAGACTGCGCCGCCTTTGGGGCGATTGCTGGCCAACAACGTGCCGCCCATCGCCTCGGTGAAGCCTTTCGATACCGCCAAACCCAATCCGGTACCAGCGCGTTGACGATCAGCCGACTTCACGCGGTAGAAGCGGTCAAAAATACGCACCAGATATTCCGGCGGTATCCCGGGCCCGGAATCTTCAATCGCAATGGTGCAAGTATTGGCATGGGCAAAACCACGGATCATCACTTTGCCCGTGGGCGCATATTTCAATGCGTTATCAAGAATGTTGAACAGGGCTTGTTCCGTCAGCATGAAATCAAGCGGCACCATGGGCAGGTCGGCCACCAGTGCGGTTTCAATGCGTTTGCTATCTTCTGATCCACCAAAGCGCTTCAGCACCGCGCCCACAATGTCGCTGAAGTCGATGATCTCGCTTTTGGGCTGCAAGGTGCCGGTATCAAGCCGCGTGATATCAAGCAAATTCCCAAGGTAGCGGTTCAGCCGCTCAGACTCTTCTTGCGCAGTGGCCAGCATTTCATCGCGCATTTTGGAATCATACCGCGCGCCGTAATGGCGCAGGCTCGAGATCGTTCCCAAAATCGATGCCAAGGGCGTTTTGAAATCGTGCGTCAGCGATGAAAGCATGGCGTTGCGGAAATCTTCGGTCTCTTTAATCAGCCGAGCTTCTTCAACGCGCGCCGAGAATGCCGCGCGCTCCACCGTGACGGCCGCGTGGTTGGCCAGGGCGTCGAGCAGTTTATATTCTTCAGGCGTTAAATAAGTGCCTTGGTTGCCACGGTTGACACCCAGAATACCCACGATGCCTTGGCCGGTGCGCAAAGGCACAAATAAATGTGTGGCATCGGGCCATACGCGCAAGTCACCACCCGAGGGCTGGCCGTGCACCAAGCACCAATCGGCAGCGTTGCGGTCAGCCGCTGTCAGCCGGTCCAGGGGGGGAAGGGCAACGCGGATGCCCAGTTCGTTGTTCTGGCCCGGAATCAAAATCAGCGCGTCGACTTGCAACATCGAATGCACTTGCGTCAATGCCGCCATAATCAGTTCATCAACGTTGGCGATGCCGGCAAGCTT
>JANLSL010000476.1:0-1630 GCA_031362385.1 Alphaproteobacteria bacterium
CCGCCGTCGGCAAACTGTTTCTCAAAATGTGCAATCGTCTCGCGCTCGGTGCGCTCAATCGAGCGCCCCACAGCATAGGCGTAAGCGCGGTTAACCACACACGATGTCGCGGCCGGGTCAGCCCGCAGCGCTTGGCCTAAACCTTTAGCGTCGGTGTACTTGATGCCGTTGAGATCGCCACTGGTATCAATCGGCTCGCCGTTCTCGGTGGCGCGCGTTTGGCCTGCACCATCGAAATTTTCCATCGCCAAGCCAATCGGGTCCATCAGTTTATGACACCCTGCACACGCCGGATCGGTTGAATGGGCCGTGAGGCGATTGCGCGCCGTTTTGTTGGGTGAGTTGGGGTCGTTGAACTGGTCAAAGTTCACAGTGCTCGGCGGATCAGGGATTTTCTGGCACAGCAGCAATTCTCGCACCGCTTTACCCCGCAACGTCGGCGAGCTTTTGCCAGGGTGTGAGTGTAATGCCACAAAACTAAGCAGTGTCTGAATGCCCGCGCGCGGATCATTCTCAGCAAACTCAAAGCGCGACCACCCGCCGGGGGCAGTTGCCGGGACGCGGTAAACCAACCCGAGTGGCGCACTCATGAAGGTGCTGCGCGTGGTAAACAAATCGCGGTAATCAGCATTACGTGCAATCAGCGTATCAATAAGTGTCAGCAACACTTGCTCTTTGGCGTCGTCGGCGGCGGCCAGACCAAAGGCTGGATAAATCAGCGTGTCTTTTTCCAGCGTTGTGAAATCTTCAAGGCCCAACATATCTGAGAAAAAGGCACGCACACCAACTTTCACGCGTGGTGATGACATCAGGCGTTCGACTTGAAGCTTCAACCCATCAGATTTATTCAGCGCACCAGATTCTGCGGCTGTTAGTAGCGCGTCATCGGGGGCGGTATTCCACAACAAAAAGCTCAGTCGGGTTGCTTTTGAGAAGCCATCGAGACGCTCAGGGCCTGAGCGCGATGAATCGGCCTCAGTCTTTTCGCTGATAAATAAAAAGTCTGGGGCCTGAAGCATGCCCTGAAGGCCATACGACAGTCCGGTATAAAAATCGCTGCGCGAACTGGCAGCGACGTTAGCCAACTTCACATGCGCCGAGACCTCATCATCACTGAGCGGGCGGCGAAAAAGATAACGGCCAACTTTGGTAAAAAACGCCTTCGCACACACATCATCGGGCGCTTTAGAAGCAACAGGTGCGCACGGAACCAACATCGCGCGGTTCTGAGGGGCAACAACCTGAGAAGAAATCGACCGCGCCAGGGCAGCATAGCGCTCGACGCCTGAAGGCGTCACGGTCGCACGGCCAGCCCCGACGGCTAATAATCCATCGGTACGCACCATGGGGTCGAACCGACCAGCAACTACAATTTGGGTGCCGAAAACATCGGCGATAATATTGCGGTATTGTGCTTCGGTTAGACGGCGAATGGTCGCAGGTCCGCCACTGCCCTCGGGCTCGGCATCACCGCACGCGGCAAGGCCCAGCATCGACAGTGTCGTGACTACTAGTACAACAGTGCGGAGCTTCAAGGTCATCAGCGTTTCTCAGCGGTTTCAGTCGTGTGAACAATAAAAGCCGGCAGCCCTTCGATTTTAAACGCCGACGAAATTGCGGTGCTTTGGCC
>JANLSL010000102.1:0-2552 GCA_031362385.1 Alphaproteobacteria bacterium
ACGCGCGTTACACCAGCACCAACCGAAAGCACCACGCCCGCATTATCATCGAAGGGGACCCGTGTCGGTGTTTCACCAGCGCCACCATAAATACGCACCCCGCGCAGCAAACTACGGTCGCGCGCATTGAGGCCAGTTGCGTGTACTTTCATCACGACCTGACCTGGGCCTGCCGTGGGCTCTGGTCGGGTGGCCATGTGCAAGGCCAGCCCACCCCTGCCCTCGGCTTGGCCCGTTTGGTAAACTCTAATTGTACGTGCGGCGTGCGCCTGTGAGGAAAGGCCTGCCGCCGAAAGTACAACGGCTGAACCTAAGACGGTGCGGCGGGAAAGATGACGTGTCATCGGCGCGACCTCTCATCAGATAGCTTAAGCTGTTAACCTAGAGCGAGCATCGCTTTTGCCGAAAACCGGAAGGCCACTTTTCGGCGCCATGCTCTAAATATCTTGCCCAAGATCACGCAGCTGTACCAGAGTAACTAATGTTTTCGTTTTGCGGGTTTGTGGCCGCCATCAAACCCACCGCCCGGATTCCCAGCACCTGCATTCCCACCACCTGCATTCCCAGTGGGCTTTCCAAATTTCTTTGGCTTCCAGCCGCCCTTCCCGGGTTTGGAATAGGGCTTAGAATGCGGTTTTGCCTCAGGTTTAGCATGCGGCTTTGCGAAGTCCTCACGCGCGGGGCGCGGCGCTAGTGCTGCGGTAGGTGCGCTGGAAGCTTCAATTTTCATCTCACCTTTGTTGAGCTTGGCCACACGCTCTGTGAATTGGGGGGCGGCACGTTCATCAATCTCAAATCGTGTTTCATGATCAAAAATACGGATCGCGCCAATCTCGCGTTTGGTGATGCCTCCTTGACGACAGATCTCAGGGATCAACCATTTCGGGTCGGCTTTTTTCGCCCGGCCCATATGCATTATAAACCACGTCATCGGCCCGGCACTACGATGTGGCTCGCTGCGATCTTGAGCACTGCGATCTTTAGTGCCGCGTTCTTTCTGCCACGGCGGGGAGTTCGCGTGGGGGCCCCTTGCGCCACGCTCGTCGCGTGACGACTGGCCCGGATCGACCACATCTTCTGGTGAAGGTAACTGCGCGCGGTGAAGCCTTACTAAAGCTGAAGCAATCTCCTCGGCTGAACGGTGCTCAAGAAGAGTGCGCGCCAAGATCAGGTCATCTGGTTGACCAGCCTCCACCTGAAGTAGCTTTTGCAATAAGCGCTCACCGTCAAGTTTGCGAATCTCATCTGCGGTCGGCGGACCTGCCCATACCGGCTGAATTCGCATCGTTGACATCAGCTGTTCAGCACGGCGACGGCGCGCAGGCGCCACCAGCAAAACACTAATTCCCTTGCGGCCAGCCCGGCCCGTTCGTCCGCTGCGATGCTGTAAAGTTTCAGCATCGTTCGGCAGGTCAGCGTGGATGACAAGATCAAGGCCTGGCAAGTCGATGCCGCGCGCAGCAACATCGGTAGCGACACATACGCTGGCCTTGCCATCGCGCAATGATTGAAGCGCATGATTGCGTTCGTGTTGGCTAAACTCGCCCGACAACGAAACCACCGCGAAACTGCGCTCGAGAAGATAGGCATGCAAACGCCGCACGGCCTCGCGCGTGTTGCAAAAAACCAGCGCGCTGGGCGAGTCATAAAACCGCAGCATATTCACAACAGCATGGCTGGTGTCATTGGCGGCAATGCGGGTCGCACGGTATTCAATGTCAGCATGCGCGCGCTCACCGGCTGAGGCCGCAATCCGCAACGCATCGCGTTGAAATTGCTTGGCGAGCGCAACAATGCCTTTGGGCAGCGTTGCCGAAAACAGCAAAGTACGGCGTTCTTTGGGTGTGGCTTTAAGGATAAATTCCAGGTCTTCGCGAAAACCTAAATCTAACATTTCGTCGGCTTCGTCCAGCACGACGGCCTTGATGCCAGCAATACGCAGCGCGCCACGCTCGAGGTGATCGCGCAATCGCCCGGGGGTGCCGACGACAATATGGCAACCAGCGTTTAATTGACGGCGTTCTTGCAGCGGGTCCATGCCGCCAACACAAGCAACAATACGTGCGCTCGCATATTGATAAAGCCAGGTGAGCTCGCGGTGAACCTGCAACGCCAACTCACGGGTCGGCGCGATGATCAGCGCGAGCGGGCCATCGCCACGGCCGAGGATTTCATCTGACCCCAACAACGTCGCCCCCACCGCCAGACCAAAAGCCACAGTTTTGCCCGAACCGGTTTGTGCCGAGACCAGCAAATCGCGGCCGCGCGCATCGTCAGCCAGCACGGCGGTTTGGACGGTGGTGGGATCGTTGTAGTCGCGCTCGGTCAGTGCCCGCGCAAACGGAGGATTGGTCGGGGGAAAGGCCACGGGCGAGGGTGCACTTTATAAAAAAGATGAAAACAAAGCCGCCAACAGAAACCAAGCATGGCGGAGGGGGTGGGAGAAGATCGCCAGATTCTAAGGTACTGATCTGATTTAAGTATCTGATCTGCTGAGATTCTCACTGATGTTGTGTCTGTATCAGTTTTCCGGCTCAGGACAAGGGGATAAG
>JANLSL010000516.1:0-3541 GCA_031362385.1 Alphaproteobacteria bacterium
CCGTAGCGGCCCCCATGCTGATCACAGCACACGCGAATTCATGGGCTATGGCCGCTATTTCAAAACGAAGGGCGAGGAATACTTAAAAGCCAGCGGTGTTCCCTTTACAATTTTGGGGGCAGCTGGACTGAGCGCCACGAGCACCGGGGAAACGGGCATTCGGTTTTTCTCGCGCGCGGAATATAGCGCCACCACGCAATCGACAGATGAAAGTGCGGTGATCGCCATTGATGATTTAGCCGCCGTCGTTGTAAGTGCATTGTCAGATCCAGCGAGCTTAAACAAAGCCTTCGCAGTTATGAACGACCCAAAACGCACACCCGGTGCATGGCGCAAAGATTTCGCCTCTATCGATATGAACTGGCAATGAGGGCATCTGGGCCATGAAACGTCGCATATCTCTGACATTACTCATCAGCGCTGCGGTTACTTTTTCAGGGTGCGCAAACACAACCTCTGTAGTGTCTCCGAAGCAGGTTGTACTGATTGCCGGAGCAACCGGCATGATCGGACGCGATATTGCTGTGAAGGTGAGAGAAGCGGGTTATGTCGTCCGCGGCATGACACGCAATGTCGCAAAAGCTCAACGTGACATCGGAATTGCAGACGAATGGGTGGCAGGTGATGTGCGCGACCCCGCCTCGCTCGCTGCGGCAATGAACGGGGCGACTTTTGTGATCTCCACCATCAATGGCGATACGCGCACCGGCCCCTTAAGTCCCGAGTTCATTGATTTCTCAGGCAACTGCAATCTGATAGATGCTGCAAAAGCAACCGGGGTAAGGCATTTTGTTCTCATTTCATCGGCCACCTCCGGCCCACAGGTTGACCAAAGCCTCAACCCAGCCTCGGGCTATGTGCGCTATTTCAAAACCAAGGCCGAAGCCTATTTGCGTGCAAGCGGCTTACACCATACGATTGTGGCACCGGGGCGGCTGAAATACGAACCGGGCGGCAAAGTCGGCATTCGACTGCTCGCACGAAAAGACTACGAGATTTCCACCACAACGAGCGGAGATATTGGCCTGGTCGTGGCTGAGTCGCTGACCAACACAGACGCAAATGGAAAAGCTTTTGCGCTGCGAAATGATGAAACACTTAAACTTGGCGTTTGGAAGAAAATGTTTACCGCGATGCCACCAGAGTAGATCATCCGCAATCACATAAGGAGCGCCACATGTTAAAAGAATTTCGTGAATTCGCGATGCGCGGCAATGTTGTTGACCTCGCAGTCGGCGTCATTATTGGTGCGGCCTTTGGCAAAATCACAACATCGCTGGTGAATGATGTATTAATGCCGCCGATTGGCGTTCTGCTGGGCAAAGTTGATTTCTCAAACATGTTCTTCACGCTTTCGGAAGGCAGCTTTGCCAGTGTTAAAGCTGCCCGTGAAGCAGGCGCACCGGTGATCGCTTATGGCATGTTCATCAATACGATTATTGATTTCACGTTGGTCGCCCTTGCTGTGTTTCTGGTCGTCAAGCAGATGAATAAGCTCAAGGCATTGGCCGATAAACCGGCCCCAGCTGGCCCAGCCACAGAAAAGGAATGCACCGAGTGCACCTCGATGATTCCGATTAAAGCCAAAAAGTGCAAATTCTGCGGATCGACTCAGTCAGCTTAGGCCGCTTGCTCTAAAGTGCCGCGAGCGATTTACCGAAAGTGGCAGTGTCATCAATAACTGACGCCGCCAACCTTCCCACATCAGCACGGCAGATCCTGCCACTGCCCGTTGGGCTGGCGATTAAACGCGCTGTCGACGTCGCTGGACCATTGGTCAGATTACCTGGCTGGATGATGGTGTAATCAAGGCCTGATGCTTTCAGGTCAGCTTCGGCTAATTCTTTCTGATCAAGTGCGCGTTTGAGAATCCACCGCGCGAGCTTCGGCATGGCGGCGCGACTATCGCCAACACCGATCGAGCTAATCAACACGACACGACGGTGGCCCTTGGCTTTTGCAGCTGCGATGATGTTTTTCACTGGCTCGTAGTGTGCGCCACCACCAAATAAGCTGCCGCCGACAGCACATACCAGGGCGCAGAAGTTTCCACCTGAAACCGCCTTAAGTACATCTGCTGCGCTGCTCGCTTGACCTACAATCACTGGCACACCAAGCGCCTGCACTGCGGCAGTATCGGCGCTTGGACGTGCCATGACTGAAACATCATCACCGCGGGCCTTGAGAGCCTTGACGATTTCGAGCCCGGTAGCGCGATTACCGCCAAATACAAGAACACTAGACATAATCGCGCCTCAATCTATTGCTTATTGCTTCGGTGCGGTGCCCGGCTTTGCCGTCTTCTTACGTTCTTCACCAATCTGCTGCATGCTTGCCCCCAATTGTGGTCCTGGTGGCGCTTTAAGCTCAACAAACGGTGCTGGGGCAGGCATGGCCCACACTTTCCAAACTGGCTCACCATCGGCAACCGTGTCGACCCACTTGGTTTCACCCTCGGCGCACTTCTGAATAGTTTTAAAGAACATCACCTTGCCGGGCTTATCGGGCATTAACGCCAGAAGATTAAATCGACCAAGTTGGTCGCCAGGCAGGTTACCGCCCTTCCACGAAATTTCATCGATCATCTCGGTCATCGGGCGACCGCCCTCGCCGGGCATTGGTTTATCTAACTTGCGTTTTGAAATTTCGAGGTTCCATCCGGGCTTGGGTTCAGGAACGATAACCGCAATCCCTTCGGGCACCTTAACGCGAACTTCCGTTGTCGGTGATGGTCCGCAGCCATGCGGTACAGCTAACGTCAGGAACGTTTGGTAACCTGCAAAGGCTTCAAACTTATCCATGACCACATGCGCAGATGCGGGCAATGCGGCCAGGATTGTTGCAGTAGACAAAAGTAAAAGCGATTTTTTCATGACTTCCTCCCCAATGATAAGACACCAAGTGTAGCGAGCGATTGCACGCCGCACCATCACGATCAATGCGGGGCGCGTACTGAATTGGGATGCGTTCACACAGTGGCAGTGTGTGCTGGAAGGAAGTAATTAAGCTTGCCTGGGCACACCAAGAACTCACGGATTCTCTTGGTAGTTTGATATTAAATAGCTGTTACCCCGATTGATCGTACAGCGTGAACCGCTAACATTTAGCGCATGCGGTGCCATTCGGTTGCCGCACCCCATTCTCGGCACGAAAGGCCCAACAAGAAATGTCGACCCCCTCCACTCGCTTATTGTCGCGTCTGCTGACCAGTACGGCAGTCATCATCGCGCTTAGCACCGTAACGACACTGCCAATCGTTGCGCACGCACAGTTGGCCGGCTTGCCCACGCGCGATGGCTCGCCAACATTGGCACCGTTGATTGATAAAATCGTGCCCGCCGTGGTCAACGTCTCAGTGAAGTCAAAGCAAAGCGCAGTCACCAATCCACCGTTCAATGATCCTATGTTTCGCAGATTTTTTGATGCTCCCCCACGCGAGCGACTTTCGTCAGGCTCAGGAATCATCGTCAACGCTAAAAAGGGTTACATCCTGACCAACCATCATGTCGTCGACGAATCGACCGAAATCTCGGTCAAGCTC
>JANLSL010000556.1:0-3870 GCA_031362385.1 Alphaproteobacteria bacterium
GCTGATGGCGTGATTGCGAATGACCCTGATACACTCTGTTTGGGTCACGAATTCAAGGGCCTGACCCAAAACGATACCGAAGTTTCAGCACACTTTACCAACGGCGCTACGGCTCAGGGCTCATTATTGGTGGGCGGCGATGGTAACCGCTCGAACGTGCGTTCCGCCCTGTTTGGCGATGGTGAAGCAGAATTTCTGAACTACGTCGCTTGGCGTGGCTTAGTTCCCATTGCGGCATTACCAGATGGTCTGATCACGCCAGACACCGGCGTGTTTTTCGGTCGTGACCGTAGCTTCGTGCGTTACAAACTGCGCCGCGGAACAATTGTAAACTATGTTGCGTTTGCCCGGACAACCACGTGGACGGCTGATAGTTGGATGATCAAGTCGAGTGTGGCTGACCTGCTCGCCGTTTATGCAGACGCCGCTGCTGAAATCCGTCACATCATCGCCGCAACCCCGCCTGACGCCTGTTTCAAGTGGGGCCTCATTGCGCGTAAACCCCTGACACGCTGGACCGTTGGGCGCGCAACGTTACTGGGCGATGCCGCCCATGCCATGCTGCCGTTTTTGGGCCAGGGTGCGGGCATGTCGATTGAAGATGCCATCATCCTTGCACGCGCCCTCGCAACCAATATAGATCAGTCTACGGCGCTTATGATTTATGAAAAGGCACGGATTGAACGGACAACGATGGTGATGCTGGGCGCTCGCCATGCAGGACTCAAAATGCATGGTATATTTGACGACATCAGCGCTGATGCCGCAGGCACCTATGATGAAAAGGCCGTTGCAGCCTACGACCCTGTGACCGTCGCTATTTAAGCTATGGCTAACTTAGCTGGGGAGTTTTGCGAAGGCAGAATAGATGCGGCCAATATAGGCATCGCGATTTTTCTTTGTCGCCTGGCGCTCTTCCTCACTTGGCACGTATTTCTCGATCATTTCGGTGGTGACCACGCCCTTCTCGGTTAGCAATTTTTCCATGATCCGCTGACGCTCGGTTTGCACCCACTGCGCTGCGCCAAGTTCCATGGTGACGGCAATCAATGCGTCGATCACTGGATTCTCGAAATAGACCGGATTACGGCCATCGCCAGGATCTTGCACCGGCCAGGAACTCTTTTGATCCGCCATCACTTCCTCCATTCGAAATAGTCACGAACGATATACAACGACCTCCGCAGCATTGCGAATAGCTGCTGCTGTTATGCCACGATAAGTGCTGCGCATGGATCGGGTGCATGTATCGCAAAAGCGGTTGTTTTACTTTGATCTCGACACTGCGGCGCTGCAAGCATTGCGGATTTCGCGCAACACATGATTAACGGCAAGCCTTGGTACAACTCCGCTGCGCATAATCAAGCCAGCGCGACGCTCAAATCGCCCCTCGGGGAGTTTCAAAACCGCCAAGTCGCCGCGCTTCACATCGGATGCCACCACATGCTCAGGTAGAATGCTGACAAAGCCATGATGCATGATAAGCGTTTTGATGAGTGCAAGTGAATTGGTTCTGGTCGTCAACACAGGCAACGGCAGGTCACTGGTCGCGAACATGTGGTCGAAGGTTTCTGCAACATGCGGCTGATTGACCAGCGCCCATTTTGCATCTGCCAGGTCGGCAGGTGAAATTTTACGTTTGCGCACGAGCGGATGGTGGCCTGACACCACCGTCACTGCCGTGACTGTCCACAGCGGTTCGAGCAGCAGGTCGGCGGCCCCCGCAGCGACAGGAAAGTTTGTAAAAATAGCATCAATGCGCCCCTCGCGCAGTTGAGCAACGAGGTCTTCATAAAAGCCCTCAAAAACCGAAAGGCTGAGATTGGGGAATTGCGCGGTAATGCGCCCAACCATGTCATCGATAATGAACGATGCGAACATCGCACCAATGCCGATGTTAACTTGACCGACGGCGCCTGACTCAACGCCGAGAATTTCTTCTTTGGCGCGCGCACATTCATTCAAGATAAGTTTCGCGTGTTGAAAAAAAACCTCGCCTGCGGGCGTTGGCACAACGCCACGTGGTTTGCGGTCGAGCAGACGCGAGCGCAGCAGGTCTTCAAGCGTTTTGATGCTCCGTGTCAGCGCCGGCTGACTGATGTGCACCTTACGCGCGGCTTGCGACAAATTGCCGCATTCAATGACCGCAACGAAATGGCGCAGCTGACGCAGTTCCATGAAATGCCTTCCTCAGTGCCATGCGACTGATGCATGGATTATTATCTAAATTATACTTGAAAGCATATCGCAATAAGCAATAATTCGCCATATCACTCTACTTGTTTCCAGGAATTGCCATGCCCCTGAACACCACACCCCTGCGCCCCATCAGCGCCCAAGACCAAGCTACCTACGCCCGCGATGGGGTGGTTTGCTTGCGCCAAGTGCTCAGCCCTGACTGGATTGATAAGCTGCTCCCCGTCGCCCGACGCTTGGTCGTGGACAAAGAGGACTTTGGCCTGTTGCCAACCATCCCTGGCCGATACCTCTCACGTGTCATTCCTGAATTCCGCAAGTTAGTATTTGAGTCGGCCATGGCTGAAGCCGCGGCCCGCGCCATGGGCTCGAAGAGTGTGCGGTTTTTCTTTGACGAGATTTTTGCCAAGTCGCCCACCTCAACCGACAAAACCATCTGGCATACTGACCGTATGGGCTGGCCCGTGGTGGGGAAAATGGTGCCATCGATTTGGTTGCCGCTGACCCCGATCACAAAAGAAAACTCGCTTGAGTGTATTGCTGGTAGCCATGCACAAGATGTGAAGTACTGGCTGTTCTCGCCCAACGCACGGAAGATGATTAAACCTGAGAATCGCTTACCCCATCCCAACTGCGAAGCATTGCGTTCCGATCCCAACACCAAGTTCCTCACGTGGGATATGGAGCCGGGCGACATGCTGGTGGTTCATCCCTGGACGTTGCACTACTCCAGCGGCAACCCCAGCCCAGATTGGCGCATTGCCGTGTCAGTGCGCGTGTTCGGTGATGACATTCGCTGGATGCCCCGGCCTGACTGCGTCAATTTAGCTGGCGTCAGTTTTGACGAGATGATCGAGGGTGAGCCCCCTGCTGGCTCACATTTCCCGCTGTTATGGTCGCAAGATGGTCAGCGTGATGGCGACGCCGATTTCCCGCGCGGTTTTGCAACAGCGTGGAATCGCCAACGCCGTGACGAGGTCAACGATTCTAAACTGTTTATGAAACTGCAAAAAAACCAAGCAGCAGAATAATTTTTAGTAAGCTCGTGGACATACCAGATTATATTATTATTGGCGCTGGCTCAGCGGGCTGCGCGCTCGCCTATCGCTTATCTGAGAATCCAAACATTCGCGTTCTATTATTGGAAGCGGGTGCTTCCGATTGGTCGCCCTACATCCATGTGCCTGCCGCAATTATTAAGGCTGTCGGAAACCCAGCACTCGATTGGTGCTCGTTAGCTGAGCCGGACCCATCACGCGGTGGCCGGGTTGACCTCTGGCCCGCTGGGAAAGTTTTAGGGGGCAGTAGTTCCATCAATGGCATGTTGTTTGTGCGTGGCCAGGCCGAGGATTACGATAATTGGGCCAAGTTAGGCAACGCCGGGTGGAGTTACACTGATGTGTTGCCGTACTTCAAACGGATGGAAACTTTTGCTGAAGGCGATGAGCACCTGCGTGGGCATGCAGGGCCCTTGCATGTGTCGCATTTGCGTACGCGACACCTCATGGGTGATATTTTTGTGAAAGCTGCGCAAGAGCAAGGCATCCCGTTCAACCCCGACTACAATGGTGCGGACCAAGAAGGGGTGTCGTTTCCTCAAGTCACACAAAAACGCGGCTGGCGCCATAGCGCCTCACGGGCTTATTTGTGGCGCGCGCGCGGGCGCAAGAATCT
>JANLSL010000567.1:0-6387 GCA_031362385.1 Alphaproteobacteria bacterium
ACGTAGTCGGCCTTGATACCAACATTGCACTGTCGGCCGCAGAGTTTTGCGTCAGGTTTCGGTTGGCGACCGCCGATGCGATTGTCTATGCGACAGCGCTGGCGCATGGAGCCGAGCTGGTCACATGCGACCGGCATTTCAAGGGTTTGCCCGGGGTGTCGTATTTTCCCAAGCAGGCGAGTTGAGCCGGCTTAAGCCTGCGCCGATTTACGGGCCGCAGTGCGCCCAGTTGCGCGACCCTTGACGGGAGTTTTCCCAGGGGTCTTGGCAGCTTTATCTGCCAGCAGCGTCACAGCGGTCTCGATGGTGAGCGAGTCTGGTTCGGTATCGCGCGGCAAGGTCGCGCGCAATTCACCATGCTGCACATAGGCGCCAAAGCGGCCCGCACGCAGCGTAATCGCTTTGCCATCGGTGGGGTGTTTGCCCAAGATTTTGCCAGCCGCACCTTTTGCGCCGCGTGCGGCTGCGCGTTGTGCACCTTCAGCCAGAACCACAACGGCGCGGTTGAGGCCGATCTCGAGCACGTTGTCATCGCCCTTGAGCGATTGGAAACGATCGCCAAGTTTGAGATAGGGGCCAAAGCGGCCGTTTCCGGCCAAAATAATTTCACCAGTTTCCGGGTGCGGACCCACTTCACGCGGCAGCGATAACAACTTCAAGGCGGCGGCCAGTTCGACGCCGTTGGGATCGATGCCCTTGGGGATCGAGGCGCGTTTGGGCTTGGGGGCCTTGGGTGCGGCCTTCTTGCGTTTTTTCTTAGGCTGGCCTTTGGCGTTCAATTCAACCACTTCTGGTTCTGCGGGTGCAGGCGGTGGTGGAGGCGGGGCCTCGTCGCCACCCAATTGCACGTAAGGACCATAGGGTCCGACACGCAACGTGACTTTCATTCCCGTGACCGGATCAAGGCCGAGTTCTTTAGGGCCATCAAGTGCGATGGAACCTTCGGCTGGTTCAGGTGCGCCCAAGGGGCGGGTATAGCGACATTCCGGATAACGGCTGCATCCGATAAACGAACCAAATTTGCCAAACTTCAAACCAATGCGGCCATCAGTGCAGGCAGGGCATTTGCGCGGGTTAGTTCCATCGGCACGTACCGGGAACAAATGCGGCTCTAACATGCTGTCGAGCGCATCAATCACGGCGGTGCGGGTGAGGTCTTTGGTGCCTTCAATGGCGGCGTGGAAATCGTGCCAGAAGTCGGCCAGGACTTTTTTCCAATCCAGGCTGCCGTTGGAAATTTCATCCAACTGGCCTTCCAGGTTGGCGGTGAAGTCGTACTCAACATAATGCAGGAAGAAGCTTTCCAGGAACGAAGTGACCACACGGCCACGGTCTTCCGGGATGAAACGCCGGTTGTCCATGCGCACGTACTTGCGGTCTTGCAGAACCTGAATGATCGAGGCGTACGTCGATGGACGGCCAATGCCCAGCTCTTCCAAGGTTTTGACCAAGCTGGCTTCTGAAAAGCGCGGCGGGGGTTGGGTGAAATGCTGTGCCGGTGTGACGGTGTCGGCCTTGACGGCTTGACCTTCGTCCATGGCTGGCAGAATGCGCCCAGCGCCTTCTTCCTCTTCCTCAGCAACTTTCGCAATTGACGGCGCTTCATCATAAACTTCAAGGAAGCCCTTGAAGTTAATCACAGAACCGTTCGCACGAAGTTGGACTTTTTGATCCGGTGTGCTGACGGTGACGGCCACTTGATCGACCAATGCCGATTCCATTTGGCTGGCAATCGTGCGCTTCCAAATCAGGTCGTAGAGCTTGAATTGCTCGGAGTTGAGATACTGCTCCATGTCCTTGGGCGTGCGGCGCGGATCGGTGGGGCGCACCGCTTCGTGGGCTTCTTGGGCGTTCTTGGCCTTAGAGGTATAGACGCGGGCTTCTTTGGGCAGAAACTTTGCCCCAAACGTATCGCCAATCAGGGTGCGGACGGATTTGATGGCTTCGGGGTCAATCTGCACGCCGTCGGTACGCATATACGTTATCAAACCAACAGTTTCTCCGCCGATATCAACACCCTCGTACAGGCGTTGGGCAACGGTCATGGTCTGGCGGGCGGTGAAGAACAAACGCCGCGAGGCATCTTGCTGCAAGGTCGAGGTGGTGAACGGCGCATAAGGGCGGCGTTGTTTGGTCTTTTTATCGACTGCGCTAACCGCAAACTTGCCGCTGCGCACTAAATCAGCCGCACGGGTGGCGAGGGCTTCTGAGTTCAAGTCAAACTTATCGAGCTTCTTGCCGTCCAGATGCGTCAGACGAGCGCCAAAGGCTTCGTCTTTGGCGGTCTTCATATCGACGTCAACCGACCAGTATTCCTGGGGTTTGAACTTTTCGATCTCAAGTTCGCGGTCGCATATAATACGTAAGGCGACCGACTGAACACGTCCGGCTGACTTGCTCCCGGGCAGCTTGCGCCACAACACGGGCGAGAGATTGAAGCCCACCAGGTAATCGAGTGCGCGCCGGGCGAGGTAAGCGTTAATCAGCGGCTGGTCGAGGTCGCGCGGGTGCGCCATGGCATCCAGCACGGCGGCTTTGGTGATGGCATTAAAGGTGACGCGGACGACCGTTTGGTCTTTTTTCAGTGCCTTGCGTTTGCGCAGTTCGTCTAGCACGTGCCACGAAATGGCTTCGCCCTCGCGATCTGGGTCGGTGGCCAGAATGACGCCATCGGCACCCTTCAAGGCATCGACGATGGCTTTGATGTTCTTGGTCGAGGCGGGATCAACCTCCCAGTCCATGGCGAAATCTTCATGGGGGCGCACCGAGCCGTCTTTCGACGGCAAGTCGCGGATATGACCATAGGAGGCGAGCACATGGTACTCGTCACCAAGATACTTATTGATGGTCTTGGCTTTCGCCGGTGACTCAACAATGACGACCTGCATCGGACGCCTTTTCCCTAACTCAGACGTTATTCTTATGTGGTTTGGCTAGAAATCAGTGCCACCCCGGCACCCTGCCAACCGCGCTTTTAACTGTGGTATCCTGGAAAAGTTAACAAATTCAGACCTTTCCAATTCGGGCCACGCGATTGCCCGGGTAACGCTCCACAGTTCCTTCAAGTTCCATCTCAAGTATGAGGGTGGTTAACGAAGGGGCGGGTACTTGGCACTGACGGACCAGTTCGTCAATTGCCACTGGGGTGGGACCAAGCGCCTGATAGACCTTGGCTTTCAAATCACTTGGGTCAATATCTGCATAAATTTCAGTATCTTGAGATTCAGAGCTATCAATTAACTTTAAGTTTGAATCTTTTTTCTCAGGCCTGCCCAACACATCTAATATGTCCTCAGCCGCGCGCACCAAAACCGCCCCGTCGCGAATCAGGCTGTTAGGCCCCTCGGACCTTGGATCAAGGGGTGAACCGGGTACGGCAAAGACCTCGCGGCCCTGGTCAAGTGCTTGGCGGGCGGTGATCAGGGAGCCTGATTTGAGGGTCGCTTCCACCACAATGATGCCCTTGCTGAGGCCCGAGATGATCCGGTTCCGACGCGGGAAGTGACCGGCTTGGGGCGCCGTGGCTGGCTTAAGTTCCGAGACGACCACGCCGGTTTTGATAATTTTTTGATAAAGTGCGCGGTGTTCGGGTGGGTAAACCACATCAACACCCGAGGCCACCACCGCCGCTGTGATGCCAGTTCCACATGCTCCGTCATGGGCCGCGCCATCAATACCCCGCGCCAAACCTGACACCACCACGTAACCGGCGTCGGCCAAATCAGCGCTGAGCTTCTTGGCGAACTTCTTGCCGTTGAGGCTGGCATTGCGCGCACCGACAATGCCAATGCAGGGCTGGTGAAGAACCTCAATATTGCCCAGCACCCAGAGCACCGGCGGGGCATCCTCTACTTGGCGCAGCATGTCGGGATATGCCGCTTCGCAGGATGGAATGGGCCTGATGCCATCACGTGCCGCAGTGACCAGTTCACGTTCAATGGCGTCGGCGCTGGGGATGTCGCGCGGCTTGGTTAAAGATGATAGTGCTGCGCGGGCTGAACCATGTCGGTTGAGAAGTTGCTTAAAGCTGATGGGGCCGATCCCGTCAGTGCCAATCAGGCGCAGCCAGTCGATCAATTCATCGCGTGATAAGGTGCTCAAGCCGAGGGGGCCTCTTTGCCCTTACCGCCGATTTTGGGTTCGGTGCCGCCCAGCAGGCGCACGATGTTGGCGTGGTGGCGCGCCCATCCTAAAATCCCCAAAATGAGAAACGCGATGGCGTGATTTTGATAGCCGAGTATGTATGCATACAGCGGGGTCATAACTAAGGTGGCCAATGCCGCAAAAGAGGACATGCGGTAAATCGCAGCCATCGCCAGCCAGGTCAGGCCTGCCATCACCCCCACCACCGGCAATGCGGCCATGAACAGGCCGATGGTCGTGGCCATCCCTTTGCCGCCCTTAAAGTTCAGCCAAACTGGGAAGTTGTGCCCCACCACAGCGCCCACACCGGCGATCAGGGCCAAAATTTCTGTTGCTGGGCCCTCAGAAATCATGCGCACGACAACAACGGCAATCGCCCCTTTGCCAGCATCAAGCAGCAGTGTGGCCAGGGCCAAGTCTTTGCGCCCCGTGCGCAGGACGTTGGTGGCCCCAATGTTGCCCGAGCCAATGGCGCGAATGTCACCCAAACCTGCAAGTCGTGTCAGAAGCAAACCGAACGGCAACGAGCCAAAGCCATAGCCAATCAGAAGCGCGACAATTTCGGCGGCGAATGAAAGCTCGGTTGCGTGAGGCGTCATGAGCCAAACACCGTGCGGCCATCAATAATTGTACGCAGTACTTTGCCTTGCACTGGTTGGCCATCAAACGGCGAGTTCTTAGACTTGGACTTAAACTCGTCGGCCACCACTTTCCAACCCATATCCGGATTAAAAAGAACCATGTCGGCCTTTTTGCCTTTGGCCAGACGCCCTGCATCAAGGCCCAGCAGGTCGGCGGGGGCAACGGTGAGCGGGCGCAGTACATCCAGCAGGCTCATCTCGCTTGAATGATGCAAGCTCATCGACACCGCCAGCAGCGTCTCCAGGCCGCTGCCGCCAAACGCGGCTTGGGCAAAGGGCAGGCGCTTTGAGTCCTGGTCGTGGGGCGCGTGGTCGCTGGCGATGCAGTCGATAATCCCTGATTTCACGCCCTCGACAATGGCTTGGCGGTCAGCTTCGGTGCGCAACGGCGGCGATAACTTCGCAAAAGTACGGTAGTCGGCCACCGCCAGTTCATTGAGGGCAAAGTAAAAGGGTGCGGTGTCACAGGTGACATTGAGTCCACGTGCTTTGGCCCGGGCGATGATCTCGACACTTTCGGCCGTGGAGATGTGCGCGGCGTGATAGCGCGCCCCGGTCATGGCCACCAAGCGCAAGTCGCGTTCCAACATGATGATCTCGGCCTCACGCGGGATTCCAGAAAGGCCCATGCGGGTCGAGATCTCGCCGGTATTCATCACGCCATTGGCCAGCGAGGGCTCTTCCGGGTGTTGGAGGATCAGGAAATTAAAGGTGGCCGCATACGCCAATGCGCGGCGTAATACTTGGGCGTCTGCGATCGCTTTGGTGGCATCGGTGAAGCCCAACGCACCGGCTTCGGCCAACAGGCCCATCTCGGCCAGCTCCTTGCCTAGCAGGCCTTTGGTCGCCGCACCGTAAACATACACTTTGGTCAGGGCCTGCATGCGGGCACGCCGAGCGACATACTCAACTGTGGCTTCGTCATCAATGATCGGGTTGGTATTGGGCAGGCCCACCATGGTGGTCACTCCCCCCGCCACCGCCGCTTCGCCGCCGCTTTTCAGGCTTTCTTTGTGTTCTTCGCCGGGCTCGCGCAGTTGAACCCGCATATCCACCAAGCCCGGGGCCAGGCAGTTCCCAGCGCAATCAATCACCTGCACATCTTTGGGGGGCTTGGCGTCGAACAGCTTAACACCCACATCGGCGATTTCCTCACCGATGGTCAGCACTTCGCCGGGTCCATCAAACCCTGAGGCCGGGTCAATCACCCGCGCATTCACATAGGCAACCTTGCCGGGCGCGGTCACACTCATGCGGCACCTGCGGTGGGCGCGTTGTTGGCAGCAAGAATTTCCAGCACCGCCATGCGCACCGCCACCCCCATTTCTACTTGCTCACGAATAGCGCTGCGCTCGAAGTCATCGGCCACATCGCTATCAATCTCGGTGCCCCGGTTCATGGGGCCGGGGTGCATAATCAGAGCGTCGGGCTTGGCTTGGGCCAGCTTTTCGCGGTCCAACCCAAAGAAGCGGAAGTACTCGCGCACCGAGGGAATGAAGCTGCCCCGCATACGCTCGTTCTGCACCCTAAGCATCATTACTATATCTGCGTCTTTCAGGCCCTTGGTCATGTCGGTGAACACCTCAACGCCCATCCGGTCCAG
>JANLSL010000571.1:0-5849 GCA_031362385.1 Alphaproteobacteria bacterium
TTTTGCCTTGCGCCTTGCTCATGAAATCGTTCTGCCAGGCACCCAGCCCGGTGGTCACATGGTTCGGGCAAATGGCATTCACGGTGATTTTGTGCGCGGCCAATTCCAACGCTGCCGCCCGCGTCAAGCCCACCAAGCCATGCTTACTGGCTGAATAGGCCGCCGCTTGGGCAAAACCAGATTTTGCGGCCTGGCTGGCGATGCTGATGATCCGCCCGCCGTTGCCTTGTTTAATCATTTGTTTGGCGGCGTGTTTGATGCCGAAGAAACATCCGCGCAAGTTCACACCCAGCACTGCATCCCAATGCTCTTGGGTCATATCAACCAAGGGGCCGAACAAATAGCCAATGCCAGCGTTGTTGACCAAAATATCAAGCCGCCCGAAAATTTTGACAGTGAATGCCATGAGGGCGGCAACATCTTTTTCCACCAGCATATCGCCGGTAAAGCCAGCGGCCTCGCCGCCAGCGGCCTTGATCTCATCGACGATCTGATCAAGCTCGGCTTTTTGGCCAACACCATGAGCAGGGGCGATATCGCCTTTCACCACACCAATGTCGTGGATCACAACTTTGGCACCATCCATGGCTAAGCGTTTGGCCATCGCTTCGCCCAGGCCTAAGTGGCGGCCAGCCCCGGTCACAATGGCGACTTTGCCTTTCAAGTTATACATCGCGCCCTTCCCCTGCGTGGCATTGGACTTTTTCTCAATGGTCAATTATGCCGCATGTTATGTCTGAATCCCAACCGCCCGCCACATCCTTATCGCGCTGGCAACTTGCCGCCTCAAGTGCGTTATCACCCTTTGCTCTGGTGGTGGTCTCGCCGATGCTGCCCGAATTGCGCCGCATGTACGATGCCACCGAAGTCGACGTGCAATTCGTCATTTCGGCATATTTATTCGGTCTTTGTATTGCGCAGCTGATTTTAGGCGCGCTGTCGGATCGTCATGGTCGACGCGCGGTGCTGCTGGCCTCGCTGGCTGTCTATGTGGCGATGTCGGTTATTTGTGCCGTTGCGCCCAGCCTTGAAACTCTGATCATTGCGCGCTTTTTGCAGGGTTGTGGGGCGGCCGGTACTGCGGCTATTTGCAGGGCCAGCGTTCATGACGTCACCAAAGCCGACACCGCTGCTTATTATATGTCGTATATCGCTGCGGCTAATTCCATCGCACACACGCTCGCTCCGGCGGTGGGTGGTTACGCGGGCGATGCTTTTGGTTTTTCTGGCGTGTTGGTGGCGCTTGCAGGTCTTGGGCTGGTCATGTTGGTGTGGTCGTGGCGCAGCATGGCGGAAACCAAAAAGCCAAACGCCAGTTCAAGGTCGCTTGGGTTATGGCACCTGCTGGCGGTCAATGCACATCTGTTCAAATCCCCGCAGTTTGTCTGTTACGCGATGATTTACGGCCTGACCGGCGCGCCGTTTTTTGCATTCTTAGCTGTGGCGCCGGCGTACTTCGCCGATACTTTTGGGGTGGTCGGTGGGGCCTTTGGCATCAATTGGTCATTCATGTCGATTGCGTTTTTGACGGGTGCGATGACCAGTGCGCGCTTGGTCAAGCGGCTGGGTCGGAATGTTTTGCTGGGCCGGATGATTTATGCCGCAGTTGGCATCGGCGTGGGGTGGCCCATTCTGGTCGCGGTCGGCGGCGGCACACTATTCACTCTGATCGCGCCATTGGTGCTGCTTTCGTTGGTGTTGGGCCTGATTACGCCCATCACATTATCCGGTGCGATTGGCGCACACGCGCAGCTGGCAGGTGCCGCGTCAGGCTTGTCAGGCGCGCTCGCAATGGCGTCTGCCGCGATATTGTCCATCGTGGCCGGAGCATTGTACGACGGCACAGCCTTGGGCCTGACCTGGCCACTGACGGCCAGCATGGTGATGATGGCTGGTTTTTATCTCGCCTTACGCATCACCCAGCGGCGCGCCCACACCTAAATCGGTATAAGCTCATGAGCGATACAATCACCGACTGCGACCGGCTTGCCGCCAACCCGCCTGACCCAGATCGGGTTGCCCCTGGCGTTGCGCGTGAGAACATCGATTTGCCGCGCGCCATTGATGCATGTCGGGCGGCTGTTGGCGCGCACCCCGAGACCGCACGGCTGTCGTATCAGTTGGGGCGTTGCCTGTTTTATGCGGGCCAAACAATCGACGCTTTGGCCAGCTTCACCCAAGCAGCGGCGCTAGGCTATCGCCAAGCGCATTTCATTTTAGGCCTGATTATGATGCGCCGTTACGACGGTGTGCCGTTTGATATTAACACAATTGAGCACCATTGGCGCGCGGCCGCCCAGCTTGACCATGCCGTCGCTCAGGTGAGTTATGTTCGCAGTGCGATAAGGGGCGATTTTAACGAAATTAAAAGCCGCGCAACGCCTGCGGAAATGAAAAATTTCCTGGAACGCGCCCGGCCAAAGGTCGACTATCTGGCCGGTCTTTTAGTGGATGATTTACTGGCGGCACTCATTCAGCCGCTGCGATAGGGGAGGAAAATATGAAAAAATATATTCTGGCACTGACGGCGTTGGCACTTTGGACAACCCCCAGTTTTGCGGCTGATCAAGTCACGGAATGCGACAAACTAGCTGCACATCCTTCTGATCCCGATAAAATTTCCCCAGGCGTGCACGATAACCAAATGAACTATGCTGCCGCGCAATCGGCGTGTGAAGCCGCTGTGGCCAAAGACCCCAATAACCGGCGACTGCGCTATCAATTGGGCCGCGCCTATTTCTATGACAAGAAATTCGACAAAGGCATGCCGCACTTGGAATACGCCGCCAACGCTGGCGCACAACAGGCACAATTTGTGCTGGGCTATGTCATAGACACTGGCCAAGCAGGTCAGGCGAAAGATGCATGTAAAGTAGAAGACCTCTGGTTCAAGTCCGCTCAGCAGGGGCGCTTTGCTGCTGAGGTCAGTTATCCGCATCACATCGTGCGCGGTATGTTTAAGGGCTGCAAGCAGCACGCCTCAAACGAAGATATGCAACGCTGGATAGAAAGCGCCAAAAAACAGGCCACGGATTATTATCAACGGTTGTTGGTCTCGATGGTTACTGAAGAGTTCACCGCGTATAAAGCCAAGAAATAAGGAGAAAAACCATGAATCGTTTAATTCTTGCGGTTGTTTTTGGAGCACTCAGCTTCCCCGCCGTCTCCCACGCCCAACAAGTGACGGAGTGCGATAAACTTGTGTCACATCCCGAAGACCCTGACCGTGTTGCGCCTGGGATAGAAGATGTGAAAGATCACGTGGCAGCCATTGCTGCGTGCGAAGCTGATGTTAAAAAAGACCCCACTAATCGTCGTTTGCGCTATCAGCTCGGTCGCGTCCTTTTTTATGACAAGCAAACTGACAAAGCGATTCCACACTTGGAATTCGCCGCCACTGCCGGTTCGCAGCAAGCGCAGTTCGTGCTGGGTTACATTATCGACGAAGCCTTGCAGGGCTTGAAGCGCGAGCCGTGCAAAACAGAGGATCTTTGGTTTAAATCGGCCAATCAAGGCCGTTTTGCTGCTCAGGTCAGTTATCCGCATCATGTGATGAACAAAATGTTTGAAGGTTGCAAACAACAAGCAACTCCGGCCACCATTGATGCCTACTTGGCCAAAGCAAAAACCGCTGCCAGCGGTTACTATCAGCAGCTGTTGGTCAAAACGCTCACCAGTGATTACGCGCGCTTTAAAGCGAAGAACTAGTGGCCCGATCCTCACACTCGCTTCTCGGCTCTGCCGCGGCCAGGGTGGCGAATGTCAAATCCGCTCCACTCGGCACGGCGATTTGAAGGGGTCGCCAGTAACTTTAGCTGGATATCGACTTTTACTAAAACAAGGACTATCTTAAGAATATGAGTAAGAAAGCCGCAAAAAAACCGGCCTATAAAGCCGCTGCAAATTGGACTTTATCGGCCGGAAGGGGTCAAGCGCTCAAAACATTCGTTTTGGCCGCAGATCGCTGGAGTTCCGCGAATAATTCTTCGCCTGCCAGTGCGACGAGCGCCCTCGTCAAGGAAGGCATCATTAACGCCTCCGGCAAGCTCACCAAGAACTACCGCTGAGCAGATGCCTCGGTTGTCTTTCGGATTTGTGCTTGCTTATCACGGATGTGACAGACAAGTAGCCGAACGGTTGCTCACGGGCGAAGCTTTCCACTCAAGCGACAACGACTATGATTGGTTGGGCCCTGGAATCTATTTCTGGGAAGCTAATCCTATAAGGGGTCTTGAATGGGCCCGTGATCAATCCAAACGAAAACCGGCGCAGATAAAAAATCCTTATGTCGTAGGCGCGGTTGTCGACTTGGGCAACTGCCTTGACCTTTCGACAAGCTGGGGTGTTGATATGGTAAGAAAGGCGCACACCGTATTGATCGATTCGGCGCAAACAAGTCTACACAAGTTACCTATTAACGATGCCAATGGTTTCATTCGAAAGCTCGACTGCGCGGTTATTCGACGCGTTCACACGATTGTAGAAGAGTCAGGTGGACTGGAGCCTTTTGATAGCGTGCGGGGCGTGTTTACCGAGGGCCAGCCCGCATACACCGGAGCAGGTTTCCTTGAAAGAACCCATATTCAAATCTCGGTTCGCAACGTGGCCTGCATCAAAGGTGTCTTTCGCGTCCCCGACGATCATTTTAATATGTGATTGAACTTCGCTCAACGCTCTGTCAGCCGCTTATCCAACTTCACATCCCCGATGAAATAGGCCCATGCAAAATACTCAAGTTCAGCTCGCCAAACAGCCGGAAGGAAATCCGCAAGTTTCAGATTTCCAAGTTGTGAAAACCGATGTGCCAAAAGTGGCCCAAGGGCAGTTTCTGGCGCGTAATATTTATCTCTCGCTTGATCCGTACATGCGTGGGGCCATTGCCGGGCGGCACATGGGCCACCAGCGCCTCAATCAAGGCGACGTTATTTATGGGCGGTGCTTGGCCGAAGTGATGGAGTCTAAACACCCGACATATAAAACGGGCGATTACGTTGCCATCGAAGCTGGCTGGCAGCAGTTTTATGTGTCGGGCGGCGAGGCCGCCGATGAAATCCGCAAAATTGATCCCACGCAGGGTCCGCTCTCTGCCACCTTGGGTGCGTTGGGTATGCCTGGCCTGACAGCCTGGGCCGGGGTTGAGAAACTTGCCAACCCTGCCTTGGGTTCGACATTTCTGGTCACCGCCGCTGCGGGCCCCGTGGGCGGCACGGCAGGCCAGCTTGCCAAAGCCAAAGGCTGTCGCGCCGTGGGCATTGCGGGCTCTGAGGAAAAATGCCGCATCGTGGTGCAAGAATATGGCTTTGATGCTTGCGTGAATTACAAAAATAAAAACTGGACCGATGAATTAAAAGCCGCATGCCCCAACGGCATCGACACTTATTTCGATAATGTCGGCGGCCCGGTGCTTGATGCCATCACGCCGCAGTTGAATCTGTATGGCAAAATCATCATGTGCGGGTTGATGTCGCAGTATAACCGTGGCGCTGACAATGCCTTCAATGGCCATAACCTTGGCCCCTTTGTTGGCAAGCGCGCGCAGTTACTGGGCTTGGTGGTGTATGATTACTACGCGAAGTTCCCGGAATTTTTGAAAGCCGCTGTTCCCTTAGTGCACGCAGGCAAATTGAAGTTCCATGAAGATCGCGTCGAAGGTATTGAACATGCACCTGCACACTTTGTGAAACTGATGTTGGGGCAAAATACCGGCAAGGCTTTGGTCGCTATCGCCCCAGAGAAAGTATAGAGAGAACGCATAACAAGAGGTTCTTTCGCCCGTGAACTTGCCGAACCGCAATTCTCAAGTTCAACTCCGTCGTCAGCGTGACGGTTTCCCCGACGCGGGTGATTTT
>JANLSL010000606.1:0-2084 GCA_031362385.1 Alphaproteobacteria bacterium
TGCGCTTTGCCGCACTTATTGCGCCAGGTGGGACGGTGCTTGATGTCGCGGCTGGCCACGGGCGTCATACGCGCGCGTTGCGGGCATTGGGTTTTGGTGTGCTTGCGGCAGATATCGATGTGTCGGGCCTTGCGGATATCAGCTGCGACCCTGCGCTGATGATTCAAGAGGTTGATCTTGAAGCTGGACCCTGGCCGTTCGGTGGGCGATGCTTTGATGCCATTGTTGTAGCCAACTATTTACACCGCGCGCACTTTCCACATTATGTAAATGCGCTCTCCGAAGATGGTGTGCTGATTATTGAAACTTTTGGACAAGGCAACGAAATGCTTGGCCGCCCGCGCAATCCTGATTTTTTTTTACGCCCAGGCGAACTGATCGACGCGTTTGCGCCCACACTCAATATCGTTGCCTATGAACACGGTGCTGAACAAGAGCCGCGCCCGGCGGTACGTCAGCGCCTCTGTGCAGTCAAAACAAAATCGCCAGTGTTACTGCCATGAAACGCACGAGCGGATTTTTAGTTTTATTATCTTTGGGCCTCAGTTTTGCCTGCAGTGCGGCCACTTTGCGCGTTGCCATGGTTTCACCAGCGATCACCTTCGGCGCCCCCTTTGCGCGCGACGAGGGCGGTGCTTTGCGCTGGTCGTTTTATGACAGCCTTACACTTGTGAATGCAAACGGAGGGTTAGACCCCATCCTCGCAACGTCGTGGGCAATCGAAAACGATACAACATGGGTATTCAAGCTTCGCACCGGGGTTGTTTTTTCCAATGGCGAAGCATTCAACGCCCAAGCGGCGGCGGCGGCGATTACAAACCTGATTGATCCAGCACAGCGTTTCCCGCGTGCTCTTGACGTTCCAGGAATTTTAAGTGCGCGGGCACGTGACGCCGTCACACTGGAAATTGTCACGGCCAAGCCTGATCCATTATTAGCCAGGCGCTTAAGTATGGTGCCAATTCCTGCTCCCAAGGCTTGGGCCGAGATGGGGCCAGAAGCGTTTGCAAAAAATCCAATCGGCACAGGGCCGTATAAAATTGTCAGTTGGGGTGCGGCGGGAAATAAGCTGGAAGCTGTGCCTACATCATGGCGCAAATCACGCCAGGTTGACGTGATTGAAACCAGAATTATTACCGACGCCTCGGCGCGAATTAAAGCATTGCTCTCAGGCCGCGTTGATATTGCCCAAGGGCTTGGACCTGACGATCTCGAAGAAGTAAAAAGCGCAGGGTACAATGTTCGAATCGCGCCCCTTGCCAGCGTCTTGGCCATTGCCTTTAGGACTGTGCGCGACGATCCAGCCCCACTCAAAGATGTTCGTGTACGCCAAGCATTGAACTACGCCGTCGATAAAGACGCCATTGTTTCAAAAATTTTAGCCGGAACGACCAAGGTTGCCAGCCAAGGCACGGTGCCAGGCATTCCAGGCTTCAACCCCAACCTCAAACCATTCCCCTATGATCCAGCAAAAGCCAAAGCGCTGCTCGCCGCGGCAGGTTACGCAAAGGGTTTCAAGCTGGTGATAGCAGTCTATGGGGGCTTGCTGCCCAATGACACAACGGTCTTTCAAAAAGTCGCGCAGGATTTAGCGGCCATCGGTGTTCAGGTCGAACTGCGCTCCATGACGTTTGCCGACTATGCGCGTCGGTTATTCAATGGCGATTGGCAAGGCATCGATGCATTTTCGAATGGCTGGTTGAGTATTGGCGTGGGCGATCCGATTCGCGCGATTGATCAGTTCTCGTGCGGCTACAACGCACCTTTTTTCTGCGAACCGGCGATGATGCCCATGATTGAGGCAACCCGAACCGAGATGGATCCGGCCAAGCGCGACAAATTGATGCAAAACCTGATGGCGGAGTTCAATAATGTCGGTGTGGCTTTGTGGCTGGTGGAATTCTCAACTATTACCGGCCTTTCGCCCCGCGTGACCAAATTTGAACCCCGCAGCGACGGCTTTGGCTTCCGGTTCGAAACCGCTGAGCTTGCTGACCCATAGAATTCTTAAGGCGGTCTCTTGGGTTGCCTGAATGGCCTATGCTAGGCTTTGGTCTCAAACCGGAGGATTGCCATGAATAAGA
>JANLSL010000653.1:0-4002 GCA_031362385.1 Alphaproteobacteria bacterium
CTCTTCGCGGGTATGGCGGAACTGGTAGACGCGCCAGACTCAAAATCTGGTTTCCCTAGGAAGTGGGGGTTCGATTCCCTCTACCCGCACCATCATCTTTTCATCATAAGTTGTCGTGTTAAGCCCAGGCCTTTTCACCTCGAAAGAATCCACGATGCGCACCATCATTGCGGCTGCTGTTGTTCTTTTGTCGGGGCCTGCCATGGCGGCATCGTGTGTGAATGCGACGATTAAAGATGCCAACGACGTCCAAATCCAAACACCAGCACCACTTGTTGCTTTCATATTCCCTGAGGTCGGCCCAGTGGTTGACTATACGATTCCGGCCGGAGCCCGTTTGATTGAAACGGGTACGATTATGGAAGCTAACGAGGAGACGAATACGGCAACGCTCAAGCGGCAGTATGTCCCGTGCCCCGAGTCTTTGCTGGCGAGAATGAACCAAATCTTCAAAGAATCGTGCCTGACCGATAAGGCCCGAGGTATTACGGCAAAGAACAACTCCAACGACGATGAAATCGTCAATAAGCGTTGCAGGGATCTCTATAAAGAGCTCAACCCAAAGTAAAAAATTCGAATTATGCAGCGTCGGCTTCTCAGCGGCGTATTGCCTTCAAGCCCTCAGTCAAGGCGGCTGAAATCTCGGCGATATCGGCTATGGTATGGGCCGTTGAGAGAAAGCAGCATTTTGACGCGTGAATGAATACGCGCTTTTCAAAAACCCGAGCGTAAAACACGCGCTCGCTCTCACGTTTTGCTTCTATTGAGTGTTGTGTTCTGCTGTCGCCATCAGAATCACGCGACAAAGATATTCGAAACATCGACCCCGCCGTGGCGAGATGCGCGGCTATGCCAAACGCGCGTGCCGCTGTCTTGAAGTCTGCTGCAATCTGCGTCGTTGCTGCATTCAGTTGCGGGTAGATTGTGTCGCGATGAAGCGACAACACACCCAAAGTAGCTTCGGCGGCAGCTGCGCTGAAGGGGTTTCCTGCGGTGGTAGAACCGCAGAAAATGCGCTGTTGGGGGGTGCCGCCGCCGAATACCGACATCACGTCTTTGCGCCCCGCGACCGCACCAATAGGCACACCGCCGCCAAGCGCATTGCCGTAAGTCACTAAATCAGGCTTTAAACCAAAGAACCTTTGTGCGCCGCCATAGCCAAGCCGGAAACCGCTATACGTCTCGTCGAGAATCAGAAGTACATTATTGGTACGGCAGGTCGCTTCAAGTTGACGCAGCCATGGGGCCAGCGCAGACGCGGGATGTGCCAACAGCAATGGCTCGACAATCACTGCGGCTAAATGATCGCGGTGTTGGGCGATCAAATGAAGGGCATGCTCCCTTGCAAAGGGCAACACAGTGATGGTGTCATCAATACTTGCAGGAATGCCTGCGCCGATATGGGCTTTATGCTGGAGCGTTGCATCATTGGCGGACGCAGCGGCCTGTTCAAAGTGCGCGGTAATCAGGGCCGCGTCATGCAGTCCATGGGTGGCACCACTGAATACTGCAATCTTTTCGCGCCCGGTAAACGCCCGTGCCGCACGCATGGCTAGCAAGGTGGCATCACTTGCCGAGTCACACAACGCGACGCTTTCGTTAGCAAGTCCTGCATCCTGAATCAGCGTGGTCAGTCGGTCGATCGCCGGGTGAGAAGCCCCGAACAACCACCCATTTTCGAGCTGCTGATGCAGTGCTTCTTTAACAACGGTTGCGCCATGGCCAAGCAACAGCGCACCGTGCCCCATGCAAAGATCAATGTAAGAGTGGCCCGCAGAATCAAAAAGGCGCGATCCAAGGCCGCGCGTTACGGCAAGGCCTGCGTTGCTTGTTGCGCGGGCAAGGGTGGGCTGCACAAGAGGTGCCGCAGTGGTGCTTGCGCTCATTGACGTCAGGGCTGCTTGATCTGGCATCACCTACGCCGCAGCAAGAGGTAAAAACGAATACTGAACAAGCCCTTCAGATGGGGGAAGGATCCATTCATGCGATGGGTGAGCCACGGTCAGGTTCATCATGACGGATGCTTTTAGGCCTGAGGTAAAAGCCTAGGCTGAGGCCGTGTTCCTAGTGCGGACCACAATCGGTTGCCACTGCGGCCTTGTGCGGGTGGCTGCTGTTTCAGGTAACGCAGAACAACACCAAGTGCCACGGCATGTTGGCGCGATGTCTGCTGGCGCGGCGCTACAAGCTGCAAAATGTTTGGTGCGGGCGTTTTTGGCCTCTGCTCTTGCCCATTCCCGCCACAAGGAAGCCCTTTGAGATCTGTCACTGCCACTCCTCCATTCCATAACCACAGAAAGCGTGGTCGTCCGGTGTCCGGCCCGCCCGCTTATTTTGTTTTAGCTGAACCTTTGCAGCTGCTTTGCGAAGGTTCAGCGTGCCCGGAGCGCATTGGCTAATCCATTGAAATAAATGGGTTTTCATAAAACCAACATACTCTCCATACCCATCCACACTGGCTGACGGCGGTCAATTTTGGACCTGTCAGTTCTGACAGGTCACGTGCTGGCGCGGCTGTGATGATCTTGACCCGAAACTGTTTCTGGCAAAGTTGGGTTGAATGCACGCCTCCATTATCGAGATGCCACATAACTCACCCGCCATCTCGTCGCGTTTGGACGGCATGTTCAAACTGCGCCATGAAGTATTTAAAGAGCGTTTGAATTGGGATGTTGGTTCAAGCGCTGGACGCGAGCGCGATCAGTTTGACGACCTCGAACCAGTTTACATCGTCTGCGAACAAGACGGTGATGTGCTGGGGTCGTGGCGGTTATTGCCGACCACCGGGCCCTACATGCTGCGTGATGTGTTCCCCGAATTGCTGCATGGCGCACCTGCGCCTTGTGCGCCAGATGTATGGGAGATCAGCCGTTTTGCGGTCTCCAAGCGCGTCGCAGGCAATAACTCGCTTGGTACGATTCGAACAGTCACACAATTGTTACTCGAACAATTATTTACATTTGCGGCACGGCGGAATCTTTCACGTATCGTCGCGGTGTCTGATGTGAGGTTTGAACGCATCTTGAAGCGTTCAGGGTTATTGACCCATCGCTATGGTGCTGCGCTGCAAGTTGGCGTTACGCAGGCCGTGGCAGGCTACGCTGATGTCAGCGCAATTAATTTGCGCCGGATGCACATGGCCACTGAAGATGCCCACATGCTTGATCTCGGTCACGATGACCAGCCGCTCAAGCTCGCAGCTTAATTTTCTTGCCAATTGAGTTTCATATCGTGCAAGTCATTCAAACGGATCAGCAGAACTGGAGTACCGCCGAGTTATGTTCGGACGCAGTCGCCTTCCCGGACCACGTGGCTATCCGATTGTCGGTGTTCTCCCGATGTTGCGGTCAAACACGCTGGGCTTCCTTCAAAAAGCTGTCGAGACCTACGGCGACTTTGTTCCACTGAGAATACTGATGCAAACCGCATACCTTCTTAATCATCCCTCGCACGTCGAGCACGTGTTGCAGCGTAATTACAAAAATTACCGCAAGACGCCGATGCTTGAAAAACTCAGGCCCGTACTGGGGGACGGCCTGTTTATGAGTGAAGGCGAACTGTGGACTCGTCAGCGCAATCTGATTCAACCCGCCTTTCATAAAGAGCGCATTGACGCCCTTGCTGGACGCATGGTTGCTGTTATCAGCGAACACCTTAAGTCATGGCAGCGTCGAGCGATAAGCGGCCAGGCATTCAATTTATCGGACGACACTTCTTTTCTCACGCTCGAAATCGCTTTACACACTTTTTTTGGAACAACCTTAGGTCAAGACGGCGCGGCATTCGCCGATGCGATGAAAATTGTTCACGATGTGTCGGCGAAACGTATATGGAATCTCACGAGTATTACAGAGTGGCTGCCGACGCGCGAGAACCGGGCATTCAAACAGGCAGTCGCATTGCTGCATGCTGTGGTCGGTCGCATTATTACAGAGCGCCGCCAATCCAAGGTTTATTACGACGACCTCTTGGCCATCCTGATGGATGCGCGAGATGCCGATA
>JANLSL010000654.1:0-2990 GCA_031362385.1 Alphaproteobacteria bacterium
CGCGACATGATCATCCCCGTCGTAAGCTCTGAAGGTGTTGAGCGCCGCGTATACCTTAGCTTTCGTCTTAGTATTGTCAGGTCAGAAAAAGGCGAGATCGAAAAAACAATAGCCCGTTTTGAAAACGCGGTGATTGATGAATTTATTCCCTATTTTCAGAAGTATTTTGCCGACCACACAGTCTTGGACTTAGATGAGATCAAACTCAAATTGACCAAGATTGCGCACAAGCTTTACGGTGATAAAGTCCTCGACGTCTTGCTCGGCAACGCCTTTGAACAAAAGTAGTTTCTAAAGTTAGTCGCCCTGCGCAGGTGGCCGCTCCCCCGATGTACTGATCGCGCTTGGGGTGTTGCGTCGCCATCTGGCTTCTGGCATCTTGCGAGCGAGCGCGTCGGCTGGGGTCGACGCGCACCTGGTAAACCACTGAAATATATATAAAATTCCGTATTCACAGCACCGGTCGTAGCCCGGCCGAATCGCTGAAAATCATCACGAAGGGGAACTCATGAATTCGTTGGAAACACTCGTCATCGCGTGCGGGGTGCTCGCGTTGTTGTACGGCGCCTATGCGACGCGTCGGATTTTATCGCTGCCGACCGGCAATGCGCGGATGCAGGAAATTGCTGCCGCCATTCAAGAAGGGGCCAGCGCCTACCTTAATCGCCAGTACACCACCATCGGCATCGCCGGAATCGTGGTTGCGATTATTTTGGCGGCAACTTTAGGCGTGACCGCAGCCATTGGCTTCGTCCTCGGCGCTGTGCTGTCGGGATTGGCTGGCTATATCGGCATGAACGTCTCGGTGCGCGCCAACGTGCGCACGGCCGCTGCCGCCATGAACGGTGGTTTGAAGCCAGCGCATGATGTTGCTTTTCAATCGGGCGCCATCACCGGCATGCTCGTTGTTGGCTTGGGCTTGTTGGGCGTTGCTACATATTACTTCGTCTTGAAGTCTACTGGCATTGACCAACGCAAAGTGATCGAAGGCTTGGTTGCGCTCAGCTTCGGCGCTTCGCTCATTTCAATCTTCGCACGGTTGGGCGGCGGGATATTCACCAAAGGTGCTGACGTCGGTGCCGACTTGGTCGGTAAAGTTGAAGCTGGCATTCCAGAAGATGATCCGCGCAACCCGGCCGTGATTGCCGACAACGTTGGTGACAACGTGGGTGATTGCGCCGGTATGGCCGCTGATTTGTTTGAAACCTATGCAGTCACGATTGTCGCCACCATGTTGCTGGCCACGATTTACTTCACTGGTGAAAGCCAAACCGCCGCCATGCTTTATCCATTGGTTGTTGGTGGTGTGTGCATCATTGCTTCGGTCATTGGTACGTTCTTCTCAAGCATTGGCTCCAGCGGCAAGATCATGCCAGCGCTGTATCGCGGCTTGATCGTGACGGCCGTAATCTCGTTGATTTTGATCGTGGTCGTGACACTGCAGATGTTTGCGGTGCCGCTCACCTCAGTTGATGGCCGCACGATTACTTCGATGGACTTGATCAAATGCGCGGTGGTTGGCTTGGTTGTGACGGGCCTGATTGTGTACATCACCGAGTACTACACCGGCACGGGCTTCCGCCCGGTGCAGTCGGTCGCGCGCTCGTCGATGACAGGCCACGGTACCAACATCATTCAAGGTCTTGCCATCTCGATGGAAGCTTGCGCAGCGCCTGTGTTGGTAATCTCGGGTGGCATTATCGCTGCTTTCACGTTTGCGGGCCTGTTCGGGTTGGCCGTTGCTGCAACCACCATGCTGGCTTTGGCGGGCATTGTAGTGGCGCTTGATGCGTACGGTCCGGTCACCGATAACGCCGGTGGCATTGCTGAAATGGCGCATCTCCCACCTGAAGTGCGCAAATCAACCGACGCCCTTGATGCGGTTGGTAACACCACCAAAGCCGTGACCAAAGGCTACGCCATTGGTTCGGCAGGTTTGGCTGCACTGGTGTTGTTTGCTGCGTACACCGAAGATTTGAAGCACTACTTCCCGCAACTCGATGTGCAGTTCCGCCTTGAAAACCCCTACGTGGTGGTTGGGTTGTTCATCGGTGGGTTGTTGCCCTATCTGTTCGGCGCGCTTGGTATGCAAGCCGTCGGTCGTGCAGCAGGTGCCGTGGTCGTTGAAGTGCGCCGTCAGTTCAAAGAGATCAAGGGTATCATGGAAGGAACAGCCAAGCCTGATTACAGCCGCGCTGTCGACATGCTGACCAAAGCCGCGATCAAGGAAATGATTGTTCCATCGCTGCTGCCCGTTCTCTCGCCCATCGTATTGTACTTTGTTGTGAATGCTGTCGGTGGCCAAGCCAATGCCTTCACCGCATTGGGTGCAATGTTGCTGGGCACCATCGTGACCGGTTTGTTCGTCGCCATCTCGATGACCTCGGGCGGCGGGGCATGGGACAACGCCAAGAAGCTGATCGAAGATGGTTTCCTGGGCGATGGAAACAAGAAGGGTTCAGAAGCCCACAAAGCTGCCGTCACTGGCGACACTGTCGGCGACCCGTACAAAGATACGGCAGGCCCAGCTGTGAACCCCATGATCAAAATTACCAACATTGTTGCGTTACTGTTGCTGGCCATCCTGGCCTCATAAGCAAACGCCACTGATGAAAACAAAAGGCCCCGAAGAAATTCGGGGTTTTTTTTGTGCTCGTTTTATTTACCGTGTCACTGGTTTTGGGTGGGTGAGCCAGATCGCAGCAAGCAGGATCACCGCCAGGACAGCCGACGATCCGATTGTTCCAAAATCAAGCCCGCCTTTTTCAGGTGGCTTTGAAAGCAAGTCGCCCAAGGTTGCGCCAAACGGCCTGGTTAATACGAAAGCTACCCAGAATAAGAACACACGGGAGATTTTTGTAGCATACGTCGCGACCAGGACGATGACTAACGCACCGCCAATCAACAACGCGCCACCTTCGAAACCCAACCCAGAGTCATCGGCCAGATAGTCACCAAGTGCTGTGCCCAGTGTGTTTGAAAATAGGATC
>JANLSL010000672.1:0-2840 GCA_031362385.1 Alphaproteobacteria bacterium
CGATACAGTGTGAGCTTGCCCGACCGATAGGCCTCGGGCAGCATATAAATCTCGCCGTCATCTTCAATGATCTGCGGATACGACACGTGGTGCGCAGCCCGTAAGGCGCACCCTTGGTCCACAAGCGTGAAGGTGCGGTCGTAGGTATAATAGTGAATCACCCCATGTTTATCGCGGTAGTCATAATACTCCACGAAGACATGAAGCTGTCCCGCGCGCGCCACGCCAAATGGGTCAGCGAGGAAGCAATAGCTCGGCTGTTCCGGCAGCCAGGTGATCGGCACCTGGCGCAGTGCTGCGCCATCCAGCAGCTTGGCAATCGGCGCATGAAGAATGCCCGCCTGCCAAATATCGGTACCGATTTTGCTCAGTTTCATAGCTAACGTATCGCCTCGGAGCCTTGAAATTGTTTGGCTATCGCCCGTGCCTGCACGATAAGATGACGCAGCACGAACTGCAAAGCTTTGTATTGAACGGACCATCTGTTGACTTCCGTCCCGTCTCAAAACGCCGCCACGCCATCACATGCGATGACTGTTGTGCTGGCTCTCCTACCAGCCGTGGCGGTCTTTGCCGCCATGGGGTTGGTGCCCGTACTAATTCTTCTGGCACTGCTGTTGGCGCTGCGGGCAGCCGATGTGCGCGCGACATTAGCGGCAGAAGGGCGCGTATTTTGGATCATCCTTTTGGTTCTCGTGCTCTGGCCGCTGCTGAGTGCGCTGTGGTCGATCACCCCCAGCGCATCACTCTCATATGGCGCGCGCCTGGCCGCCCTCATGGGTGTGGGCGCTGTTGCCTTTACATTAGTGCGCGCTCAAACATTCAATGCACGTATGCTGCTGCCCATGGTCAGTGGCGTGGCGGTGTGCGCCCTGCTGTTGGAAACAGAATTAGTGCCGGGCGGTGGGCTCATCAGCTTGGCCTATCACGCGATGGGCCTCGATTTTGAGCGCTTTATTGATAAGAACATCAATCGCGGTCTGTGTGCGCTGGTGATTTTAGTGTGGCCTGCGGTGATGAGTGTGCGCACCAGCAGGTACGCAAGGCTCGCCTGGGTCTTGCCCGTGATGGTGGCCGTGCCGGTGTTTGGCATGCAAAGTCAATCAGCCCAGCTTGCTTTAGGGGTTAGTAGCATTGCGTATGTTGCAGTGTGGGCGGTGCCCAAATCCATGCCGCGCGTGTTAGCCATCGCGGTGCCGTTGTTGATCGCAGTATGGCCGCTGGTGTTTCCGGTGCTCGATAAAATCGTATTCACACAGCCTTCGGTCTATGAGGCGTTGCCTAGCACCGCACAGCACCGGGTCGAGATTTGGCGCTTTGTGACGGAGCGAATTTCTGAGCGCCCCGCATTGGGCTGGGGCCTTGAATCTTCGCGGGCACTTCCAGGCGGTGACGTGGTCTACGCGGGCGAACGCAAATACTTACCATTGCACCCGCATAACAGTGCGCTCCAAGTCGTGCTGGAGCTGGGCAGTGTTGGTTTTGCGCTTTTTGTCGCAGCACTTGCAGCGGCACTTCACCGCTGGGCACGTATGGTTGATATTCCCACCCACTCCCAAGCCGCAGCAGCGGCTGTGATTATCGGATACTTGAGTATTGGTTTCACCGCCTTTGGCGTGTGGCAGTATTGGTGGCTGGCGCTGGGCTGGCTGGGGGCAATGGTGTGGCGGGCGGGTGGTCAGAAATAATCGTCCTTCGGCCACGTCGCGCGAGAGCCATTTGTTCTCTTTCCCAAGAAAAATCGAGATTTTGCGATGCGGTAACCCTCAACACCGGCTTGCCTGGCACCATAACCAGGGCCACACTCGTATCTTCTGTCCCCGTTGAAAGGACGCCGCCATGTTGACCCGTATCACTCTTGGTCTTGCCCTCATGACTACCGCATTGAGTTCTGTTGCCGCAATGGCTGCCGATGTGAAGCCCGGCGATTATCGCTTGGCCATCACCACGCCGATTGGCGAGTTGCCGATCAATCTCAAGCTTGAGAAAAAGGGCGAGCAATGGGTGGCCGCTTACATCAATGGCCCTGAGCGTATGCAAGCTGAAGTGACGCACGTGGCGGGCAATGCGATCACCGCTGAGTTTCCGTCGTATGGCTCGAAACTCGATGCCAAAGTGGATGACGCAGGCAATGTCACGGGGAATTTAATTTTCTCACGCGCAGTTGGTGCGGTTGAAGTGCCATTCACCGGCAAGGCGGGGGTGTCGTATCGCTTTTTCCCCGCTGCGGCCAAACAATATGCAGCAATTGGTGGCAGGTGGATGCTGACTTTACCAACGCCCGATGGCAAAACCCGCCCCGGTATTGGCGAGTTCACCCAAACCAAAAACACCATCCACGGTGCAGTAATGTACACCAATGCCGATACCCGCTGGTTGGCGGGCGAGGTGCGGGGCAACGAGCTTTATATGTCCACCTTTGATGGCGGCACGGGCTCGCTGTGGCGCGCCACGGTGCAGCCCGACGGCACACTGACTGGCCAATCATTGATGACCGTGGGTAATCTGCAAGCCAGTTTTACCGCCAAAAAGGATGCCACCGCCGCACTGCCCGACCCCACGAAAATGACGTACCTGAAACCGGGCTACGACAAGTTCGCATTTTCATTCCCGGATTTGGATGGCAAGCCAGTCACGCTGGATGACCCGCGCTTCAAAGGCAAAGAGACGATCATTTCTATCGTCGGCAGTTGGTGCCCAACCTGCCATGATGAAGCCGCCTACATCGCACCGTTCATTCGCGATAACCGCGCGCGTGGGGTGGAGGGGGTGGCGTTGTTGTACGATTTCTCACCTGAATTTTCAAAAGCATCGGCGGCCTGCAAGAATTTCGCAAACCG
>JANLSL010000674.1:0-2900 GCA_031362385.1 Alphaproteobacteria bacterium
AGGTTTGCCGTGCACCTTCATTCACTGTGTTGGGCAAACCTTTAGTCCGACATCGGACTTTATGGTGGGGCCCGCAAAAACCGACCAGCGCTGGCAGTACCTTCCCGTGCCTTACCCGCGCAACGCGATGATGACCAACCCAAAGGAAATAACCGAACTTTTAGCCAAGCTGTCCTAATGCCGGGCACCTCCGTGCTGAGGGTTGCTGGCACGCCTGAGCACGGCTATACGGGCTGCATCCCTAGTGATGAGTGATCATGTCCGAAAAACCTGAAACCCGCAGCGCCTATAAACATTTCCTGGCCATTCCAACGCGTTGGAAAGACAACGACGTCTATCAGCACGTCAACAACACCGCGTATTATTCGTATTTCGATACCGTCATTAACGAATACCTCATCCGCGAAGGTGGGTTGGATTACGAGAATGGCGAAATTGTTGGGCTGGCCATTGAGACCCAGTGCAAGTTCCACAAGCCAATCAAATTTCCGCAAGTGATCGACGCCGGGCTTCGGATTGGTAAACTTGGTAATTCATCGGTGCGCTATGAGGTTGGAATTTTTATTTCCGGCGATCAGGTGTGCGCCGCCCACGGGCACTTTGTGCATGTGTTTGTGCAACGCCCTGAAAATCGGCCTACACCTATTCCGCCCGCTTTACGTGCAGCTATGGAAAAATTAGTGGTGAGTGCAACATGAACAAACATCGCAAAAAACTGCGCGAGTTGATGGCCAAGCCCGGCATGATCGTGGTGCCTGGTGGCGGCACACCCTTAGACATTCGTTTGATCGAACAGGCGGGCTTCGATGTGGCCTACATGACTGGCTACGGAGCAGCCTGTGTGCGCTACGGCGTGCCTGATATTGGTTTGATGGGGAACGGCGAGTTGGAAGACACGGTGCGTGCCATGCGCCAGGTGAGCGATATCCCATTGATCGTGGATTGCGACACCGGCTACGGCGACATCGCCAATGTCAAAAGAGTTGTCCAAGGCATGGAAAGCTTAGGTGTGGCGGGCATTCAGTTGGAAGATCAAGTATGGCCCAAAAAGTGTGGCCACATGGAAGGCAAGTTTGTTGAACCGCGCGATGTGGCGGTGCGCAAAATTAAAGCCGCCGTCGCGGCGCGCACCGACAAAGATCTGCTGATCATTGCACGCACCGATGCCCGTGGACCCCACGGCATGGCTGAGGCCATGACGCGCGCGAAGATGTTCATGGACGTCGGCGCAGATATGATTTTCTTCGATGGACCACAATCGCTGGACGAATTACACCAAATCTGTAACGCCAAAATCGGCCCGCAAATGGCCAATATGTCTGAATCCGGTCTGACCCCGATTTTATCGGCCAAAGAGTTGGAACAGATTGGGTTTAAACTCACGATCTGGCCCTCAACCACCTCGCGTATTGTGGTGCGCCAAGTGTCGGATTTCCTGAAGCATCTGAAATCTACGGGCGACTCACGGCCCTGGCTGGACCGCATGGCCACGTTATCAGAAACCAACACCAAGCTTGGCCTCGATGACGTTAAGGCCTTTGAAAAAGCCATTACCGGCTAAGACATTTGCGGCGATCAGGCCGTGAATTGCTGCCGGTTTTACTTCCCCAGCGCATCAGGCATGGGGCAAACTCATGGCCTTCGAGAGGGAGAACGCCATGCCCGAGGGCGGGACAGCACACACGCAGATCGACCAGGCTGAGATGACCCGGCGCGCCGAGGCTTTGGTGCCTACGCTCGCGCAGCAACGTGCGCAATCGTTACATGACCGGCGGCTGTCGGATGCGACGATTGCCAAAATGGCCAGCGCTGGGCTGTTTAAGATCATGCAACCCAAAAAATTCGGCGGGCTTGAATTACCTTATGGTGCGCAAGTCGCCATTTCGGCGGCTGTGGCGCGCGGGTGCGGCGCGGCGAGCTGGCTGACATCGGTTGTTGCCACGCATCATTGGATGTTGGCGAAATTCGACCCTCAAGCCCAAGCCGACGTGTGGGGCAACACTGCCGATGCCATTGTGTGCTCGGCCTTTGGGTTTGCTGAGGCCAACGTCAGCGCAGTGACGGGTGGTTATTGCGCGACGGGCCGTTGGACGTATTCCAGCGGCTCGCATGCAGCAAGCTGGGCGATGATCGGCATTCCGGTCAACAACAACCAAGGTCGCAAATTCGCGCTAGTGCCGCGCAGTGATTTTCAGGTGCTCGACAACTGGCGATCGGTGGCCTTGCGTGGCTCAGGGAGTAACGACATCACGTTGACCGATGCATTCATCCCCGATCATCGCACGATTGGCTTTGATGAGATCGACCAGGTCAATAGCCCCGGCACCAAAACCAACACTGGCGCAACGTACCGCTTGCCGACGTTCAATGTTTTCAACTTAACAGGCGTGGGGCCAACGCTAGGCCTAGCGCGCGCGGCGCTGGCGTCATTTACGGAAAGTATGAAACAACGGCGCAATGTGTTCGGCTCTAAAATCCCAGAGCTGCAAAACATCCAGATGCGCACATCGGAAGCCTCGGCCGAGATCGATGCCGCTCAAGTGGTGACCGACCATCATGTGGCGGTGTTGCAAGACGCGGCCAACTGCGCCAAACCATTGCCACGCGACTACTTGCTCAGGTTACAGCGCGACTGCGCCTATATTGGCCGCCTGTGCCAATCGGCTGTAGGGCGCTTGGTGGAAGCCTCGGGTGCTGGTGGCTTGAGTGAAGACAACGACGTGCAGCTCAACCAAGCCGACATGAAAGGTGTGTGCGCGCACCTGACGATGGGCTGGGATGCCAATTGCGTTCCGTACGGAAAATACCTGCTCGGGATCGAGCATCACGGAGTGATATGATTTTTGGAGAGCCGTTATGAGTGCTGCCACAGCCGAAAAAAAACAAGTCATCACCTCGGA
>JANLSL010000685.1:0-5542 GCA_031362385.1 Alphaproteobacteria bacterium
TGCGTGCAAAAGTCAGCAGTCTGTTTCCGGCCGAGTGCCCTGACAGATCCACCAGTATGTCGATCCCGTCTGCGGCTATTTTCGCCGCCAGGGCTGCGTCCGTCATGCCCGCTATCGGGCACCATCGGTCGGCGAGTTGCCTGAACTCCCGGGTTCGCTCATCTTCATTGACAACATCCGAATAGCACACGATCTCGAATCTCGATTTATCATGATGGCGCAATACCGGCCCGAATGCTATTGCGGCGGAGTGCTTCATGAAATCCGCGGACACATACCCGACCTTCAGGCGCCTTGACCGAACATCCGGGTTACGAGGCAGCGATGGCGTATGCGCAAGACCGCTTCCATGTGCCTCATACCATCGACGCATCTCTTCCTGATAATCCGCAAATCCAAACTTGGGAAGGTAATTCATACAGAATATTTTGTTTGAATGCGTTTTTGCAAAGTCTGGCTTGAGCGCAAGCGATCGCTCAAAACACCCCAGTGCATCTTCGAATCGCCCATAGGCTGCAACAACAAGCCCGCGGGTATTGTGGGCGATGAATGAATCCGGGGCTAATGCCAACGCGCTATCCAGCACCTCAAGCGCCTCGTCATACTTTTGAGCAAGATAGAGCGCGTAGCCGAGGTTTGTTGTTGCACTAATGTGGCTCGGCGATAATTTTCTGCACACCACCAGAAGATCAATTGCCTCAAGGATTTTGCCAAGCTGCACTTTGATTGCGCCGAGAAGCGCATACGCCTCGGTGCAATCTGGCCAGCGCTTTACAATGCTTGCGTATTCAGCTTCGGCTTCGTGGAGCCGACCAGATTGGTGTGCGGCCTGAGCCAATGACAGCCTGCGACTTTGCTCGCTCAGTGCAACCAATCGCCTCTCCTGGATTTAACGCTGCCACCGCGATCAACCTTAACATGTATTGATTTGGTTTTTATTCTAGAAATCAGCCGCAAGAGTCAATTCAACCCGGCGGGCTTCAAACGGGTTGATCTGGCCCGAAGCATTGGGCGTCACGCTGATGGTATTCGAGAGGTTGAGTCCCTGAAGGCGGAGCTTGATGGGAACATTCGAAATTGTGGTTGTGTAGCGCACCCCCGCATCGACCGTGATCGCGCCGGGGATACGACGTGAATTGCTCACGTTGAGATAGCGGGCTGAAATGCTCTCGAATTTGGCATCAAAAGCCAATCCTTTTACGATGTGCGGTCGATACTGAAAATTGACACGAATCAGGCGAGGAATTGGCCCAACCGCTGTGAGGCTGGTTGTCCCTCCGACAGCTGCGGCGTTTGTGATACGCGGTTGCAATAAAACTGCACCGGCGACCACCGTCAACTGGTCCGTGATCGGGCCTGCCAGCGACAACTCGACACCGCGATGGCGAATAGTGCCGAGTTTTCTGAACACATTGAGGGCATCAAGCCCGTAGTAGGGCTTTTCAATTCGGAAAACACCCGCCACCATTTGCAGATTTGGCGCCACTGTATAGCGTACACCCGCGTCAATTTGGGTGGTCAGGGCGGCTGGCACAGCTTCATCACGATTAATGGCGTTCCCGGGAGCAGTGCCTAATTCCTCGAAACCGCGCGTATAGCCTGCATACGCGGCGAAGGTGGATGACAGATAGGCTGCACCAGCCATGTTATAGAGCAACGGCGATTCCCGCCCCGTTACTGGTTTTGCACCAGTACGGATCAGCGTGCGTTCATATTTTGACTTTTGCAGCGCCATGCTGAGCTGCCCAACCTCGCGCCAGACACCTTCGTAGGCAACACCACCTGTCATTTGCCGTGTCTCGGTCAACGTCGTTGAAGTCGTTTGAAACTGTGGTTCAGGCAATTGTGGGAATGCACCCAACGTCACGGTGCCAAACCTTTGCAGGTCGCCGCCGCCAAAAGTGCTGTCGCGGTCGCGTGCGCGCAAACTGACGTAGACACTATGTTTGCGTTCGGCCTCAAAGAAAGATTTTGACAGGCGAACTTCGCCCGACGTTGAATGAGTATAGCGCGGTGGTGACTTTTCAATCGCATAATTCCCCCGCCCAAGCGCATTGGTATTGAGAACAAAAGCAGTGAAGGTGCGCGTCGGCGTATTATTCTCAGAGCGAAATATCCCGGTCTTGATGCTCCATTGATCAGGCAACTCGGCCTGGCTGACCACGCCGTAATTAAACTGCCGAAACCCAAAAAAAAGCCAATCTGGGCTGGTCAAATCAACGGCCCTGAATTTTGGTGCATCGTTATCGCCGATAAAGATGCGGGGCCGGTCTCCGCCATCTGCACCTGTTTTTGACCCACTCCAAAACGGTATAATCGAGATGGCTTCGGTTGGTGTCCAGTGCGCAATGATACCGCCGTTGTATCCAGTATCGCGCACGGCAACTTCGTGGGCGGCGTTGCGCGAATAGCCCACACCAGCTCCGATACTCAGGACATCCTTGATGACGGGAACTTGCACATCGACTTCCGGCGATGTGCGCGGATACGAAAACAGCGCGCCGTGCCCAACCTGCACACTGGTCACAGCGCGATTTCCTGGCACCCGCAAGTCAAAATCCACAACCCCCGTGGGCGCTGGAAGCGGATAGCCTTGCGCGCTGATCCCGACGTGGATGGTCGAGCCGCGTTGAATACGAACGCTGGGTGCGCCAGCTTGATCAAAGTAAAGGCCTTCAATGCGAAGATTTCCGGCTTGGCTTGGGTTAAAGCCGCGCGCACTGGCTGACGTGTAAAGCCCAATAACTTCATTGCCGACAACCGAGCCGAAAGCATCGCTGGCTGCGGCAACCGCATTTTCACCGGTGCGTTGCGCAAGTGCTTGCCCAGGAATGAGCAACATGGCCCAAAAATAAGCTGTGGGGAAAACCCGACCTTTGATTGAACGCAGCATGTGTCGCATTGATGTATGAATAAAACTTGGCTTACGAGTAGACTTAATCCTGCGGCAAGGCTGCTAGCTTTTCACGCCAACTATTTGGCGGCGCGGCGTCGTCATTGATAATCGTTATTGTCTTTCGCAGACAGGCTTCGTTTTCCATACACGCAACAGCCACTTCTGCGACGTTGGCCCGGTTCACGCTCGCGGCTATATAGTCGGCACGAGTTGCAACCTTAATGCCGCCAATGCCGCTTGGCCCATCGACAAGGCCACCCGCCGCAAGAATTGTGTAAGCCAATCCACTCGCGCGCAAATGCGCCTCAGACCGCGCCTTCCAGGGATAAGGTGCAATAGACAACGAAAAGGGAAAGCCCTCGCGTCCGGCTGAACCTGCAGAGATGAGCAAAAAACGGTTCACGCCCGCACGCTTGGCACCATCAATCAGGTTCTTGTTGCCTTCGTAATCAACCGATTTAAAACCGTTATTACCAATCGGCCACCGCCCGCCCACCGCTGAGATCACGACATCTATATTTTTGAAGACGGCTGGTAATGATGCAGGATCTGTCACATCAGCCACGGCAGGCAGGACACCATCACCTAAATCTGAAATCCGCTCTGCGCTGCGCGACATGGCTAAGACTTTGTGGCCATGCTTGAGCAGAATGTGAACCAATTCTTGCCCGGTTTTACCTGTTGCACCAGCAACCAGAACAGTTTTCGCGGCAGTTTCAGCGCTTATAGGTTTGAATTCTTGCGTGGTCACGGCCCCGTTTGATGTGGCCGCGTTATCCGGCATACCTTTAGGAGGTGCGGTTTGAGCCAACGCGGGGCCGACCAGAAACCAAGCGAGGACAAGTGCAGCACTTCGTTTCATTAGGACACCGTGAGAAATATGCGATGAGGCTAGCCTTTTGCTAGCGCAGTTCCGAAAGAACTACCACCCATATGCACTCAGTGTGCGCTACATGAACCGGGTCTGATTTAGATTTTTCGCAGCGTTGACTACACGGGGGCGCCAAGAGCCGGTGTGCATCAGTTTAATGAGATCAATGGGTTAGCGGATGGTGAGGCAAATAAAGTTCCGCTAGTTTATTGAAGCTTTCGGAACATTTGCCGCAGTAGATTCCAAATGTCCTCGTCTGCGCACCGCTTCGGTGTCATCGCCACACCCTAGGTAAGCGAATAGATGTGTTCGGCATCCTCCATAAGGGCAGTGACACCACTATGCTTGATAAATCCCGATGTGATCTTTGACGAACTGCTCGACCGATGTGGGTGCACGCCCCAAGATCAGTTGGATGGTACCCGTCGTATGTGTTTTAGCTTTGTCGCTGAGAAGTCTAAATTCGTCACAGACTGCGTTGACCCGCCACTTGGGCAAGCCAACTTGCGTCAATACCTTCCGAAAGTCTTCCACTGGCTGAGCGACGTAGCGTATTTCCCGGCCCAACACATTCGAGAATTTTTCTGCCGCTTGCGACAATGACATGGCTTCTGGCCCGGTAAGGTCATAACTCTTGTTGAGATGGGCATCATCCGTCAAGACCTTGCGTATAACTTCAGCAACATCGCGAATATCCGTCGGCGCCACGACCGCATTGCCAAGGGCCAAGACGATCTCGTTGCTTGCCTTGACCGTCCGCGCCACAGATAAAAAGTTTTGCGTGAAAAAGGTCGGCCGTATCATCGTCCAGTTCATACCGGACGCCTTGATATGCTCTTCAGATGCGACGTGCATGGCCGGAATAGGTTTAGTCGTCCCTGGCTCAGACTCCATTGATGACAATTTCACCAAATGTTTGACGCCTGCAGCTACAGCGCAGTCGGTAAACTGTTTTTCGTTGGTAAGTTGATCTTCGCCGTTAGACATGATGAGAACGGCTTTGTTGATGCCTCTGAGGGCATCGCTTACAGTCGCCGCTTCAGCCATATCACCCACGGCAATTTCAGCACCAAGATCCTTGAGCGCAGCGCCCTTTTCTGCATTGCGCACCAGCACTCTGAATGGAATGTTATGAGCAGCCAGTTCTTTAGCGACTGCGTGGCCAGTTTTTCCTGTTGCACCTGTAACTAATATCATGTGGCTCAACTCCCTATGTTCGATTCATTGCCCTCTCGCGTGGGCTCTTTAGTGTTTTGAGAATGGTGCCCAGGGACGGGATTGAACCGCCGACACACGGATTTTCAGTCCGTTGCTCTACCAGCTGAGCTACCTGGGCATTTTGGGGGCTGCTGCCAAAGAGGCGCGCTTTATAGACGCCCGCCCAAGCCCTGTCCAGACGCCTGGGACAGGCCCTAACCTGTTGGTCAAAATGCACTTTTGGGCTGTTGGACTAGGCGTTGTTGGTTAGTCGTTCTCGGGTGGCGGCTGCGGGCGTGGGCCATCGGCGGGGTCAGACTCGCCTGGTCCCTCGGTGGTGGGCACACGGTAACTGCCCGTTACCCAGGCGCCCAAGTCAATGTCGGCACAGCGCTGGGAACAGAACGGGCGAAACCGCGCCTCGACCGGTTTGGCGCAACGCACACACTTGGGCGCGCTAACGCGCACACCCAGCGGGCGAACCGTTGATTCAGGGGGTGGTGGCTTTTCCATACCCAAATATCATCGCGCGACTGGTGCCCAGGTCAAGAGACCTCGACACGGGTGCGCGTAAAATC
>JANLSL010000048.1:0-8078 GCA_031362385.1 Alphaproteobacteria bacterium
CAACTGTGATGAGGGAACCGACGGTAAAAAGCAAGTACCATCTTTTTAATAAACTGAATGCTAAAGTTTATTTTATGGATAAATTAATGACCCTGAGTGATATGGTTGCCGAGTTTAAAAAGAGAGGCATTGATAAAATTATCGACACCTTGTATTATAACTGGTATGGTGGTGACGATATCGTTTATTCTTATAATGAGCGTGTGGATGCAGGTTACAGGCATGGCAGACAGTACAGGGTAATCTCCCGGGAGGAATTGTGCAAAGAAAAAGAAGAGATGGAGCGTCAAGCGCTACTGGCGCAACAAAAAGAAGCCGAAGAAGCTGCGGTGATCAAAGCCAAAGCCGAGTTTCGCAAGAAATAAATTAGGCCAGATCACGCGCAGTGGCGATAAGCCTTCCCATTGATGAACTGATTGCTCCGCTGCGCGCAGCATTGCATGCGCGTACATCTGCCGTTGTCACCGCTGCCCCTGGTGCAGGCAAAACCACGCGCCTGCCGCTGGCGCTGCGCGACGAGACGTGGTTGCAAGGCCAGAAGATCTTGATGCTCGAGCCGCGCCGTTTGGCTGCGCGCATGGCGGCAGAGCGCATGGCCTCTGAGATCAGTGAAGATGTTGGCGGGATGGTGGGGTACCGGGTGCGGCTTGAGTCGCGGGTATCTGATGCCACGCGCATCGAGGTGGTCACCGAGGGCATTTTAAGTCGTCGTTTGCAATACCACCCCGAACTCAAGGGCGGTGGTTTGGTGATCTTTGACGAGTTTCATGAGCGCAGCCTTGATACTGACTTAGGCCTTGCTCTCACACTGGATGTTCAACGCAATCTCAGGCCCGAGCTGCGCATTCTGGTGATGTCAGCCACGCTCGATGCGGGCCCCGTCGCAAAATTACTCGATAATGCCATCGTATTAGAGAGCACCCATCGCCCTTTCCCAGTTGAAACACACTTTCTCGCGAAGCCTGCAACCAGCCATCTCGACAAAGACATGGCGGCACTCATCCGCCAGGCCTTACGCGATCAGACTGGTAGTGTGTTGGCCTTCTTACCAGGCGAAGCGGAAATCCGTCGCACTGCTGATGCGTTACTGCAATCAGCTTTGCCCGCCGACGTCGAGGTGCGCCCGCTCTATGGTGCGTTGGCGTGGAAGGATCAAACCGCTGCCGTCGCACCATCGCCACCCGGAACACGCAAGGTCGTATTAGCCACAACAATTGCGGAAACCAGCCTGACGATTGAAGGTGTGCGCGTGGTCGTCGATTGTGGGTTGAAGCGTGTCTCGCGGTTCGATCCAGCGCGCGGCATGTCGCAGTTGGTGACGGTACCGGTGTCACGTGCCTCGGCCGAGCAGCGCCGGGGTCGCGCCGGGCGTTTAGGGCCAGGGGTGTGTTACCGGCTGTGGACTGAAGCTGAAGACCGCGCGCTGGTGGCTTACGACGCCCCGGAGATGCAACTTGCTGACCTGTCGCCATTGGCTCTTGATCTCGCCACCTGGGGTGTTTCGGATCCTTCCAGTTTGTCCTGGCTTACGCCCCCGCCCGCCGCAACATTTCAACAAGGGGTAGATTTATTAAGAAGCCTCGGCGCGCTAGATGCCAATAGCAGGATCACGCCTGAAGGCCGCGCCATGGCAGCTTTGCCGTTGCACCCCCGGCTCGCGCATTTGGTTCATCGCGGCATCGACTTGGGCGCAGGCGCTACGGCGTGCGATATCGCGGCACTGTTGGCCGACCGCGATTTTATCGTCGGTTCGCGCGACCCTGATTTGCGTACACGGGTTGATATTTTAGCGCGCGAGCAAGATAAAAATGAGAGTGTGCGGGTTAATCGCGCTGGATTGGAACGCGTGCGTGCCGCCGCGCGTCAAATCCGTTCCATTGCCAAGGTGAAAGAAGTGAAGCGCGCCGTTACGCAAACCGGCATGTTGACAGCCTTGGCGTATCCTGATCGTATTGCGCAACGGCGTGGGGGCCGTGGGAGATATCGGCTGTCGGGCGGCGGCGGGGCCTTTATCGATGAAACTGAATCACTCGCCGCGCAAGATTTTCTGGCCATCGCTCATCTTGACGGTGCGGCACGCGATGCCCGCATTTTTCTAGCAGCACCTCTGACGCGCGCTGAGATCGAAGAAGCTTTCGCTGATCAGATTATCCAAGCTGACATAATTGAATGGGATGGCCAAACCGAGAGCATCACAGCATCGCGACAAACGCGATTGGGGGCCCTTGCGCTTGAAGATAAGCCTCTGGTCAAACCTGACGCGGAACAGGTTACGACTGCGTTCTTGAAGGGTGTCCAAGCGATGGGGTTGGGTGCGCTGCCCTGGAGCGAAGCAGCGCGCGGTTTACAGCAGCGCGTCCTTTTTGCGCGCAGTACCGACAGCAAAATTGCATGGCCAGATTTTTCTGATGACGGACTCGTTGCAACTCTAGACCAATGGCTGGCACCTTATGTGGTTGGCTTTATGCGTCGTGCGCATTTGGCGCGGCTTGATGTGCTTGAAGCCCTTCATGCGCAACTGCCGTGGGATTTGCAAAAGAAGCTGGAGGAATTGGCCCCAATCTATCTTGGCGTGCCGTCAGGTTCCTCGATCCGTATCGATTATTCCAGCGATGGTGGGCCATCAATGGCGGTGAAGTTGCAAGAAGTGCTGGGTCTCACTGCAACGCCACGTGTGGGCGGCGGTAAGGTGCCTGTGACCTTACATCTGCTCTCGCCCGGGCAACGCCCACTGGCGGTGACGGCTGATTTGGAAAGCTTTTGGAAGAATGTGTATCCGCAGGTGCGCGGCGAAATGCGTGGGCGTTATCCAAAACACATCTGGCCCGAGGACCCGCTGACCGCGACGGCCGTACGCCGTTCGATTAAACCCAAAGGGACTTAGAGCATCGCGCCGAAAAGTGGCCTTCCGGTTTTCGGCATAAGCGATGCGACCAAAAAATAACATAGAGCAAGCAGCCCGATTCCAACTTAACGCTGTTTGCTCTCATCGGCCGTTTGACGCAGCCAGGTCAGGCGATGGCGGGCAGGGCGGTCTTGCCCCAGTTGCTTCGCCAGCCAAAGGCCAGCACTGTCGATGACCTTCTCGATCTGCCACGGCGGGTTGATGATCCATAACCCTGAGGACTGCATACCGTCATAGTCTTTGCGACGGCCCAGATCGAACTCGGTTTGCAGCACGTCGGCCGGGATGACTTCCAACAATTTCTGACGCATGGCGATGTGGCGATTCTCAGCCAAGACCGGGTACCACACTGCAAACACGCCTTGGGGCCATTTCGCAAAGGCCGCACCTACGGCGATTGGCACAGTGTCGTACTCAGTTTTGATTTCATAGGCAGGGTCGATCACCACAAGCCCGCGTTTTATTGTCGGGGGGCACAACGCCACCACCGCTTCCAAAGCATCACGGCGGTGCACATGAATGCGCTGGTCTGCGCCAGCCCAGCGCACCAGGTCTTCGTGGTCGGCGGGGTGGAGTTCATTGACGATTAGCGCGTCATGGGCGCGCAAACCGTGACGAACAATTTGTGGCGAGCCGGGATAGCGAACAAGTCCGTTTTCATTCAGCGCTTCGATGGCAGCCCAATAGGTATTGAGTGTCGCTAGGCGCGCTGGCGTGGTGATAACTTTGGCAATGCCGTGCTCGAACTCTTTGCGTTTTTGCGCTTCGGGGCTGTTGAGGCCATAAATTCCGCTGCCCGCATAGATATCGATAACCGTGAAGGGCTTGGAGCTGGCGCGGAAATGATCCAGCAGCAGTGCCAGCACAGCGTGTTTGTGCACGTCGGCGGCCCCTCCGGCATGAAAGGCGTGGCGGTAACTCAACATGTCATGGCCTTCGGGTCATTATATTGCGCTGCGGTATCTTTATGACCTTACCGCCCGATCTTTAGCAACAAAATATCGCCGAAAACGGGGCCTAAATCCCTGTATACAAGGCATTCCGGCATCGCGGACGTAATAACTTGGGCGGCGTTGTAGATTTCATGCGCCCTGGTATAACCAGCATCACGAGAGGGGCCTCGCATCCCCTCTCAGCGTTCTGCCTCTTATGGTTTTGTTGAACCGGCTTTGAAAAAAGCCCGGTCTCTCGACCCATCCGTTTTTAAAACCCCACCGTACCTCAAAACTCAATAAGTCTGATCCATGCCAGTCATCAACCTGATATGAGGGGATGGCAGGCTCAAGCCAGACTGCGAACGATCAGAGGCAGAAAAATGAGAATCCTTGTTGCGCTTTTGGCTTTCTGTATTGCCTCGGCGGCCTTTTGGGCCTCGTTCGATAAGCCATTGTCTGCGCCCAGCTGGAAGGGCGAAATTCGCGGCATCGCCTATAGCCCATCGCGCCTGTATTCCGAGGAAGATAAAAACGAGCGTGTGACCGACGAGCTGATCCGCAGCGATTTGGCGCAGCTTTCAAAAATCACCAAGCGCATCCGTACCTACACCGTAAATTACAATCACGATCGTATTCCTTACATCGCCAAAGAATTTGGCATGAAAGTGTCGCTAGGAATTTGGATCAGCGGTGACAAGGAAGAGAACGATGCAGAAATTGAACGCGGCCTAAAAGTCATTAACGACAACCCCGGCATTATTGATCGTGTTTTCGTCGGCAATGAAGCTGTTGGGGTGCGTTCAGAAATTACTGCACGAGATATCAGTGACTACGTCAAGCGCGTCAAGCTTGGAATCAAGAACCGCAAAGTTGAAGTGGGGACCGCTGAGGTGTGGTCAACCTGGCTGACTGAACGCGAGATGGCTGATGGCGCAGATTTTATCGGTGTTCACTTTCTGCCCTATTGGGATGGCAGCTCATACGAAACAGCGATGGACTCGCTCATTTCAAATTATGACCGGATCGCAAAACTGTATCCGGGAAAGAAGATTGTTATTGGTGAAACAGGTTGGCCTTCTGATGGCCGCGTGAAACGCGAAGCAGTTCCGTCGGCGGCCATTGAAGCGGCATTTTTGCGGACCTTCTTCAATGTCGCCCAACAAAAGAATTACGACTACTACATCATGGAAGCCTTCGATCAACCGTGGAAAGGATCCACCGGCCAAGAAGGCGCTGTGGGTGCCTTCTGGGGTATGCTTGATGCAGAAGGCAATCCAAAATTCGATCTCACCGCGCCGTTATCATCTTTCGGGGAGTGGGCCACCTATGCTGGGCTTGCCGCTGGGCTGACATTCCTAATGGGCCTCGCGGTTTTATCGATAGTCCCAAAAGTCAGCATCCGTGGTCACGTCATGATGGCCGGTATTACGGCATTATTAGTATCGGGCGCGCTTTTGATCATTGATGCATCTTCATTACGATACATCAATTTGGGTACCATCATCGGGATGGCTCTGTTTATACCCACGGCGTTATTTACGGCCGCCTTGTTGCTGACGGAAACTGCCGAATGGGCATTAAGCTTGTGGCGCAAAGAGCGCAGGCCAAACATCGCTGGCAAGCTTGGCTATTTCCCGCGCGTATCAATTCATGTGCCCACACACAATGAACCACCGCTGATGGTGATGCAGACGATCAATGCATTGGCAAAGCTGGATTATCCTAACTTCGAAGTTATTATCTTGGATAATAATACATCCGATGAAACATTGTGGCGTCCGGTAGCTGCGCATTGCGAGTCATTGGGGCCAAAGTTCCGCTTTTTTCATCTTGAGAATGTCAAAGGATTCAAAGCAGGGGCCCTTAATAAGGCACTCGAGCTCACCGATCCTGCGGCTGAATTCATCGGTGTGATTGACAGCGACTACCAGGTAACGCCTGAGTGGCTGAAGGCCGTCTTGCCAGGCTTTGCCGACGAAAAAGTTGGGATTGTTCAAGCACCGCAAGATTACCGCGATGCCAATGAAAGCCTGTTCAAAGGCCTGTTGTATGAAGAATACACCGGCTTCTTCAGGATCGGTATGGTTGAACGCAATGAACACAATGCCATCATCCAGCATGGCACGATGTGTGTGGTCCGCCGCAAGGCGATTGATGACATCGGGGGCTGGGCTGAATGGTGCATCACTGAAGACACTGAGTTGGGGTTGCGTATTTTCGAAGCGGGCTACACTGCACTTTATACACCTGTCAGCATGGGCCGTGGCCTAATGCCCGACACCTATGCCGCCTATAAAGGCCAGCGCTATCGCTGGGTGTATGGCGCAATGCAAATCCTTAAACGGCATGCATTGTCGATCTTTCGCGGGCGGCGGGCTGACGGGAAGCCTGCCTTAAATCTAGTGCAGCGCTATCAGTTTATTGCGGGGTGGATGCCCTGGTTTGCTGACGGCTTTGCGTTGGTATTTAGCACCCTGGCGCTGGTCTGGAGTGCCTTAATGGTTTTTTGGCCCAAATATTTTGACGTGCCATTGACGGCTTTGTCGGGCGTGGCGCTGACCATCTTTGTTGTTAAAACAGCTAAAACCATTTGGCTTCACCGCGCCAAGGTTGGTACCGGGTATGGCGGTGCTTTGGCCTCAGCGTTGACAGGCTTGGCTTTGTCTTTCACGGTTGGCTACGGCGTGGTGACAGGACTGTTTACCTCCTCGAAGCCATTCCTGCGCACCCCGAAGTGCGAAGACTCAGCCCCCTGGACCGAGATTTTTAAAACCGCACGCGCTGAAGCACTCCTCCTTACAGGCACGCTGCTGGCCATCGCAGGGACAACTTGGTCGACGGGATTTGACGATCCAGCCGATGTTGTATGGATGATTGCGCTGTGCGTGATGGCAGTGCCCTACGTCTCGGCGCTCACGGTTGCAATGTTTTCTACGATGAGGCTCGGACGTCCCAAATCTGATATGCCCGACATATCACCACCATCTAACCTGAATCCGCCGAAGGTTGACGTCGCGGCGTAAGTACGAATTTCGGCGCCAGCGGGTGAAATAGGTTTACGCGATCATCGACTTATACTTCAGCCATGCGGGTGGAAGCGTCTTGGCGTGTTCCACCACCGCGGCCCGGTCTTCGGGCGTGACTTCTGCCCACGGGGTTATGGTGGTGCGAATGGTGAAAATCACCGCGCTGGAGATGGGCAATTTTACAAAACTTTGATCTTCGCGGCGCATGAAGGAGTTTGAATCAGCTACGGGGTTTACTGGCGCAATGGGGTCAGGCAGATGCAGTGTTGCACTTGACGCGAGGCCCCAATTCGAGCGCGTAAAGCAGCGCCCTGGGCGCAAGCGATCAAGAAAAAAATCAACCTGTGAACTCAGTTTATCTGCGTACTCTGGCACGGGCGCATGAACGGCGATGATTGGCTTGCCTGCTTTGTCGGTGAGACGCCAGCGGTTGGGGAAACATAAAACCGCAGCGTTAAGAACATGCTGCTGGGCCTCAGGTGTCAGGATACAAATATCCTCGGCATACATGCGCCCCAGTGTTGCTAAAATTTCGGTTGGTTCAGGTGGGAATGAGAGATGGTCACGTTCTGCAAGAAATGCTGCGAGTTCACGCAAGCCCGGCTCGGCACCAGGCAAGTATGCAATGACATCGTGTCGATATTTCTCGATCAGCTCAGCGCGCAATTTTAATGTCGGCGCGTCGTCGGGCTTTCGGTGCAGCCAGGTTGCGAGGTCCGCTGACTTAATTCCAATCGTCGCAGGGTGCTCAATTGTCATGCTGGCGTCGCAGCTTCATCCGCTCAGCCAGTAGGCCAATCGTAAAGATCACGAGCCCCAGGCTTTCGAACTGGAGCAGCATCGCGGTGCGCGGGTGCCACCCATCGACCATGAGTCCATAACAGCGCACCAGCACAGCCGTGGCGGTAATGGCGCACACGACGCTGAGGCCCACCCAAACCCGCTCGGCCTTGAGCAAGCAAATAGCCGCAATCAGTGCGACCCCAAAGTGAAATGCGCCAAACCCGACCCGCAAATTTGTAAGGCCCGATGCTTCAGCCGCACTGATCGTGGCACGTGCCGCCTCGGTTGCGGGGTCAAAGATATAGAGCAGGCCGATGGTTCCCAGATCGATCACTGAGAACAACAATGCCCCCCGCGCAATCCACGGCAATATTTTTTGTAGACGTGGGCTCATGGTTGCTTCTGCGGGTGCTGCTTTAAGTAGTCACC
>JANLSL010000096.1:0-1888 GCA_031362385.1 Alphaproteobacteria bacterium
GCGGCGGTGGTGGAGGTAGGGAGCGAGCAGCTCGGTGCCGGCGTCGGCCTGCTCGCCGACGACGACGACGATGCCGGCCTCGCGCATCCGCTCGATGCCCTGTCCCTGCACTCGCTCGTCCGGATCCTCGACGGCGATCACCACGCGCCCGACGCGGGCCGCGATCAGCGCCTCAGCACACGGCGGCGTTTTGCCATGATGACTGCACGGTTCAAGCGACACGTATGCAGTAGCACCCTTTGCAGCGCTGGCGGCACGTTTCAATGCTTCGGTTTCAGCATGGGGGCGTCCACCCGACTGCGTCCAGCCGCGCCCGACGATCAGGCCGTCTTTGACAATAATGCAGCCCACTGCCGGGTTCGGCCACGTGTCACCAAGACCCCGCGCGGCAAGCCCGAGAGCAGATTGCATAAATCCAAGATCGGTTTGCGCCGATGTCGTCTGTGGCGCAGCAGCCATCAGAGATTTTCGTCGCCCTTGGGCGGCTCAGTAATATTCTCAACAAAATTCTCGAAGTCTCTGATTTCACGGAAGTTTTTATAGACGGATGCAAAGCGGATATAGGCCACCTTGTCCAAGCCTTGCAGCGCTTCCATCACCATCTCGCCGACAATGGTCGATGGGATTTCTGACTCGCCCATGCTCTCAAGGCGGCGTTGGATGGAGTTGACCACACGTTCAATGCGCTCTTCGTCCACGGGGCGTTTGCGGCAGGCCACCAACAACGACCGCGCAAGCTTATCGCGATCAAATGGCGAGCGCTGGCCATTCTTTTTCATCACCACCAGTTCGCGCAATTGAATGCGTTCAAATGTTGTGAAGCGGGCGCTGCAGCCGGGGCATGCCCGCCGCCGCCGAATAGCTGAGTTATCCTCGGTGGGCCGAGAATCTTTCACCTGGGTATCGGCATGCCCGCAATATGGACAACGCATGATGTTCCCCTAAACACAAGCACCCTTGGCGTTCACCGCCAATGGGCACAATTTCAATTATGAGCCAAACTCTACCCTGACCGCTAATTATTGATAAATCGGAAACTGGCGGCACAATTCCTTGACTTTAGCCTGCATGGCGGCCTCAACGGCGGCGGTATTGCCGGGGTTGGCGGCTTCAGCATCCATAACCTCGCAAATCCACTCGCCGATGTGCTTGAACTCTTTGGTGCCGAACCCGCGCGTGGTCGCGGCTGGGGAGCCCAAACGCACGCCCGACGTAACCATAGGTTTTTCAGGGTCGAACGGAATGCCGTTTTTGTTGGCAGTCATGCCTGAGCGCTCAAGCAGTTTTTCAACCACATTGCCGGTCAACTTTTTGCGGCGCAGGTCAACCAGCATCACGTGGCTGTCGGTACCCCCTGAGACAATATCAAGCCCGCCCCTCATCAGCGTGTCAGCAAGCACTTTCGCGTTATCAATCACGCGCTGCGCATAGACTTTAAATTCCGGCTTGAGTGCCTCACCCAACGCAACTGCCTTGCCAGCAATTACATGCATCAGCGGTCCACCTTGGTTACCTGGGAACACCGCCGAATTGATTTTTTTGCCAATGTCATCACGCGCCGACAAAATCATGCCACCGCGCGGGCCGCGCAGGGTTTTGTGGGTGGTGGTGGTCACAACGTCGGCATGGGGAATGGGGCTAGGGTACAGCCCGGCCGCCACTAAGCCGGCAAAGTGTGCCATGTCGACCATCAGCAATGCTCCGACCGACTTAGCAATTTGGGCAAACTTCGCAAAATCAATCACGCGGGAATAGGCCGAACCACCCGCGATAATCAGTTTGGGTTTGTGTTCTTTGGCGACCGACTCTACCTGGTCATAGTCGATAAGGTTGTCTTGGCGGCGCACGCCATAGGAAACAACCTTGAACCACTTGCCCGAAATATTGG
>JANLSL010000115.1:0-9568 GCA_031362385.1 Alphaproteobacteria bacterium
ATATACGAGGTCCGTCGAGTTCTGAGCACCGTATAATAGGTATTGAGATCCGGGGAGCGCAGATGTTCATTAATTTTTGGTACGCTGCCGAAGAAGCCACCAAGGTTACCACTACACCTGTGCATGTGAAATTGCTGGGGCAAGACTTTGTATTGTTCCGCGATACGCAAGGCAAGGTTCATTGCCTTTCTAACGTGTGTGCGCATCGCGGTGCTTCGCTGGCGCATGGCAAAGTCAAAGGCGACCGCATTGAATGCCCTTATCACGGCTGGCAATTCAACGGCACAGATGGCCTGTGCATTAAAATACCCTCATTAGGCAAGGATGCCAAAATCCCGGCCCGTGCGAAGATCGACAGCTACCCGACCCAGGAAAAATATGGCCTGGTATTTTGCTTCCTGGGCGATCTGCCCGAGGTTGAGCGCCCACCCATCATCGACATCACCGAGTGGGATAATCCGGCTTGGCGCGTGACGTTGATGACAACGCAGTGGAAGGTCAACGCATTGCGCGGGGTGGAGAACACGCTTGATCCGGCGCATACCGAGTTTGTGCATCCCATCATGGGCTTCCAGGGAGAGCGCGAAGATTATCAAGTTCCGCAGATTGAGCTCATCGAACGCGAGTGGGGTACGGGCACCAAAACCAAGTTTGTCACACCGGGCACAGCAGGCAGCGTTAAATCAGAAGTGCGCGGCGGCGGTTTTCAAACCGAGGCTGAGGCGGGCCATCACGGTGCCACAACAACCTATACATGGATTCAGTTCAGCCCCGTGGCGTGGTCGCGCCAGTATACTTTCAACACGCCAGTCGATGCGCACCACACCAAGAAGTTTTTCCTGCAAGCGCGTAACTTTGCGCTCGATCCCTCGGGTGACGCGCGCATGGATGTGAAATCGCGCGAGGTCATGGAGCAAGACCGTGTGGTGATGGAGCGCGTGAGCCCGTTCTTTGTGCCCCTGAGCGCCACCGAAGAAGTAATTGTGCCCGCTGATCGGGTGATCGTGCGTTACCGCGAATGGCAAAAACTGTGGGAAGAAAAGGGGTGGCTGATTGATTCTGAGGCGGTTGCTGCCGCAGGTGAAGGTAAGGCCTTTACCATTGCATCCCCCGCTCGGCGCATTGTTAAAAACTGGACACTGGACCCCGTTCCTATCACGCACCCGAAACAAGAAGCTCAGGCAATTGCAGAGTAAAATTTATTTCTGCGCCCCGAAAATAAACCAGCCGCCGACACCGTGGCGCGGGGCGTCCATCTCGCCTTTCATGAATTTGGCGATGTTCTCATCACCAAATGTGGCGCGGTTGGGCACGGTAATTTCGAAGCAGGTTGCTGCGCCAAATCCCATCTCGGTGCACAGTGCGGTGGGGTCCGACGCGCGGAAGGCTGAATAGGCGGGTTCGTTGTTGTTCAGCGTATCCCAATCCCAATAGAAGTTGAGATAAGGGCTCACACTTTTGCGTGGTGGTAATTCCATATGCGCCATCAGGCCGTCTTTGGATAGTAAGCGGCGACACTCGGTTAAAATTTTCTTAGTCGATTTCACCGGCACTTCGTGGAAGAAGAAACTCGAAACAATCAAATCAAAATGGCCATCGGGGAAATCCAGGTGCTCAGCATTTTGTTGACTGAAGTGAATTGGAATACTGTTGGCCTCAGCTTTGGCGTGACCGTAACGCAGCAGTGGTGCTGCGACATCAATGCCGTACAATTCAGCATCTGGGAATATATCAGCATAAGGCATCAGGTTTTTGCCCGATGACGTGCCGATATCTAAAATGCGCTTTGGTTTGAAAGCCGGGAATTTCTGGCTGAGATAGTACGCAACCGATTCACCCACTGCGCCGAACGAACCCTTGAACCCTTGGCGCCAGCCCATGGCCCCGGCGAACACCATACCGCCGAATGACACGACAGCCCCTTGGGCGACGTCATCTTTGGTGTACTCGCTGTGAAAGCAGCCTGGTATTAAATGCACATCTAGCGCGCTGACGTGGCGGGGGATTTCAAGTGAAGGGTCCAGCGTCAGCGAACCACCCGCTGGTGTTTCGCTTGCAGCACGCTTGGCCAGCGAGATCATCTCAGGCAGCACGCGCTCGACTGGCTCTTGTACCGAGGCCCACACCATTTCCTGTGCGACATAACGCATAGAGCCATAAACTTCGTAGGAAAGCTGGCCTTGCATGGCGGCTTCAATTTCAACGCCGGTTTTGGGCAGGTGACCTTTGGCTTTATTGTATGCAGCGGCCACTTCAGTTTCGTACACGCGCTCCATGTCACCTTGTTTTTCGAACAACACGTGCTTGCGCAGCGCGCTGACATATTTTTGTCGCGCTATTTCGTTGTGCGTGGGCCTAAAGAAGCTGTCGATGTCAGGCAGCGTCGTGGCGCTGGGGTGGGGCAAAGAGCCATCAGGCATGGTCATCGTCCGTTATTAAGAACATTCCCTATTATACACCAATTCAGGCCCAAAAATGAAATTGCCGTACCGCGTTCGCGGGCCGGAAAAACAAGGAATTCCAACGCTTCTAGCTTGTCGGAGGCTGGCTGCTTGCGGCATGTTTGGGCAACATTAGGGGGCTTTGATGGGCATTCAGGTCTGGCGGCAGTACGGCGCAGGGCGGTATGGGCAGATGCACATCACCGCTGCACAACCCAACAACGGGCCAGGGGCGAAAACGCCCGTGGTGTGTTTTCACCCCAGCCCCATGTCGGGGCTTTCCTATAAAGTGTTCCAGCGGGTCTTGGCCGAAGACCGGCTGGTGCTGTGTCCCGATACGCCGGGCTTCGGTGGGTCTGATGGGCCAGGTACGCCCGTGACCATCCCCGACTATACCGCTGCCATGGCCGATATGCTGGATGGCTTGGGATATGGCGCGAACGCCAAGGGCGCGGTTGATGTGGTGGGCTGTCATACCGGCACACTGATCTGCACCGAGTTAGCCGTGAGCCGACCAGACCTGGTGCGCAAATTAGCTGTGCCCAGCCTTGCGCTCTTTACATCAGACGAGCGCACCAAAATGAAAGCCCAGTTCGGCGGGCCGCAACCCATTCTGACAGATCCAGATTTTATTCCAAAGGTATGGCGCACCACGGTATTTGAAGGTGCAAACGAAACCGCCGCGCGCCGCCTTGAAATGTTCACCGAAAGATTGCGCGCGGGCACCAAAGGCTGGTTCGGGCCTGAAGCATCACTCAATTACGATTGCGAAAGCCGCTTGAAGCAGGTGATGCAGCCAGTGTTATTATTAGTGCTGAACGAAATGCTGGGCCCCAATACGCGCCGCGCCAAAGAAATCGTGCATTTTCCAGTTCTTGTCGATATCAGCGCCAAAGCCGGACATAACGCCTGGGATGTTGAGGCCTCGTTAATGGCTGAAACCATGCGCGCGTTTTTTGATGTTGCGTGACGCGGGGCCATGATCACAATTCGCCACGCCTACGGAACGTGCCGTTATGGGCAGCTCCATTATTCAACCGCGCAACCAGCCAAATCGTCGCGCTCAGCTTTAGTGTGCTTTCACCAAAGCCCAATCTCGGGGGCCCAGTTCACATTGTTCCAACGCGCGATGGCAACTGATCGTTTGGTGTTGTGCCCGGACACCCCTGGTTTTGGCGGCTCTGATGCGCCCACCACCATGCCCAGTATCGCTGACTACGCCGCCGCCATGGCCGATTGGTTGGACGGCATGAAATTAAAAAATGTCGACGCACTGGGTTTTCACACGGGAACTCTGGTCGCAATGGAGTTGGCGATCTTGCGCCCTGATCTGGTGAAACGCCTATCGCTTATCAGCCTGGCATTGTTTTCGCCCGAAGAACGCGAGCGCAACCGCAAGATTTTCGGCAACCCGCGCCCCCTGTTCGACGACCCTGACTATCTTGGTCGCTATTATCGCGACCAAGTCACGCAGGCCGACCCTGCCATTTCCGACGAGCGGCGGCTTGAGCTGTTCACCGCGCGTATGCGGGCAGGGGCGAAGTCGTGGTGGGGACCAGCCGCGGTCTTTGCCTACGACACAGCAGCGCGCGCTCAACTGGTTACGCAGTCCACATTATTACTTGTCATGCGCGATACATTGGCTGATGCAACCCGGCGTTCAGCGGCACTCTTTTCGCGGTCTCATGTGGTCGAGCGGCTTGATTTGCATGGGCCAACCGCATGGGACTCGCACCCCGCTGAAATTGCGACCGAATTGCGCCGCTCGCTTGATGCGCTGATCGATTGATTTGGCTTAGTCCCCACGCCTAAACTCAAGCTAAGGGGGCGTTGGTTTGATGGGTGGTTTGAGCGGCAAGGTTGTCATCGTTCTGGGCGCTGAGAACAGCGTCGGGGGTGCCGTGATCGCAACTTTTCGAAATGCTGGCGCAACGGTTATACCGCTTGTCGCGCTCGCGGCTGATGAAACCATTTGGGCCAAGGCGTTTTCCGATGTTGGTCGGTTTGCGATATTCGTTAATGCCGCGCACAGCTGTGAGACGAAATCTATCGCCGATTTAGATCCGAACACATTTATGTCGGTGTTCAACGGTATTGCTGAAACAGCATGGCTGGCGCAAAAACATGCGGTCTTGGCGCTGCGAAAGAATAATGGCGGCGTCATCATCAATGTCACTTCGGTATTGGCCCGTGTTGCCGCAGCGAATTGCGCGCCGGTGTGTGCTGCTGCGCGCGGTGTGTTGATGTCAACAAAGTCCGCCGCACTTGAGTGTGCCAAAGCCAAAGACAACATTGTGGTCAGTGCGGTCTTGGCCGGGCGCATGGAAGGCGATCCTGAGCATTGGCCTGATGGAAGCCTGTTGCCCGGTGCGCCGACAGTCACCCCAGAGGATGTTGCTGCGGGCGTTTTATTTCTCGCCACTGATGGCGCGGCCTACATGACCGGCGTTGAAATGCCCGTCGACGGTGGGTTCCTCGCGTCATGAGCACCTTGCGGGGCAAAGTCGCACTCGTCACCGGGGGCACTTCGGGGCTGGGCCGGGCGACTGTCCAGTCATTGGCCGAGGCAGGCGCAGAGGTGGTGTTCACCGGGCGAAATACATCAGGGGCTGACGAAACGCTACGCCGTCTTAAAGCACTCAATTTGGATGCGCGCTTTTTGCCCCAAGATGTGACAAAGGACGAGGATTGGTCGCGCGTCATGGCTGACGTGCTGGCCCGTGAGAAGAAATTAGATGTCCTGGTCAACAATTCGGGCGTGTCGCGCCTCAAGCCGATGGCAGATCTGGGCCTTGAGGATTTGCGCTTTCTCACCAGCGTCAACGTGTTGGGCATGTTCCTTGGCATCAAACATGCTTTTACAGCTATGACACGTAATCAGAACCAGCGCGGTTCGATTATCAATATTTCAGCGATGAATGCATTACGCGGATCACCCAACAGCACGGCCTATGCCCTTGCCAAAGGAGGAACAACGAATTTGGCCCGTGCTGCTGCTCACGAGGGCAAACAAAATGGCCGTGCGATTAGGGTGAATGCGCTTCATCCCGGCGTGTTGTTTGAGGATGGAACTAAGCCGTCACCTGGTGCGATTGCGTTGTATGGCGAAGAAGGGGCTAAGGCCTTTGTGCGCAGCAACATCGAAAATACGCCGATGGGCCGCCTGGGCCACCCACGCGATATTGGTAGTACGGTTGTGTTCTTGGCCAGCGATTTATCCATGCAAGTCACCGGCGTTGAGTTTACTGTCGATGGGGGTCGCAGTGCGGGCGAGTTTGCCACCCACCACGGTGTGCGTTCGCAAAAATAGTTTCAACACAGGAGAGGCACGATGAAGAAAATAGCAATGCTGACAGTTGCGGCGATTTGCGGGCTGAGCGCAGGCGCACAGGCGCAAGAGCCCAAGCTTCAAAGCATGTTGCTGCGCTCGGTGACGGTCACCTGCAAGCTTGAAGAATCGATCGCGTTTTACCGCGACATCTTGGGCCAAGAAGTTATGGAAGATGGCATTCAAAGCCCGGAAGGTGCCATGAAGTTCCTCGACACCAACCCCAATTCAAAAGTGCGCTTTGTGATTATGCGCGGTTCGGGTGTTTATCCGGGCGGTGAGTTGATTGGCGGACGCGTGGCATTCATGGGCATCGAAGACCCCAAAGCGCCGGCCTGCAAAGGTGTTGCGAAACTGAAAAATCAGCGCGGGATTCAGGGCAGTGAAATCCACCCGCACCGCGTTTCTAATATCGATGAAATCGCTAAGCGCGCCAAAGCTAAGGGTGTTGAAATTCTCTTTGGGCCCAAGGTTTCGGGTACGCGGTTATCGCGCAATATGATGATGTATGACCCAAATGGGCGCATCGTTGAGGTGTTCGAAGTCAACCTCGCGAAAATCCCCGAGTAGTTTCACTTTTTTCCAGTTCGAGTCGCCTCGAGTCGTTATTACGGCCACCTGGAAGGGTGGTCGTAACTCTTTGATTCGTCTACGAGTCTGGCGTTAAGGAAGGATTCAATCTTAACCGCCACATCTTTTTACGCCGGACGATGCCTTAAACTAACTCCGCGAGTGAAAGATGATTAAGACCTTCAGAAAGAGTGTTTTGATTGCCGCCATGGCGATTGGTGCTGCACTTGTTGTGGCAGCCCATGGTGCCCAAACGCAGCACGCCGCAGCTCGAAGTGGCGCGGCTGCGTTAAGCCTTCACTATTTTGCACACGGCTGATCCTCCCCCACTGCACAGCCGCTTGTGTTGAAAGAACCCCGCCGTTCCCTCCCGGCGGGGTTCTTGATTCTGGGCGGTTAACCAGCTGCTTTTTTACGCGCATCCAATATGCGCTCGAAGAAGCTGGGGCCTTCGTCGAACTCGGGTGATTTCTCAAACAGCGGCGAATGCGCACGTGCGCGCGCCAGGTAATCTGCATCAAGGCCCTCAAAGCTGGTCAGTTTAACCGCGTCAAAGTGCCAGATGTCATGGCCGGGCAGCGGCGCCCCTTTGTCATCGACCATCTCAAGCCAACGTTCCCACACGCGAATGTTCCAGCCTGTACTGGCCGCCCAGGGCGTTTCAATTTTTTTGTCAAACAACTCTGAAGCACGCGCCACCAGTGTGGCCGATTCTTTGCTTGGTTGCTGCAAAATCGGCGGAAAATTTGATGCGCCGTGAAGGCGAATGGTATCGCCATCGAGCGTCCACTCTGGTTTTGGCTCTTCATCTTTGTAAACATCGGGGAAAGCTTTTTTCATGCTGCCGTAGTACTCGCCCTTGGTGGTTTTGTACTCACCCTCTTTATGACGAATAAAGCTCACGCCGACTTTTACGGTTTTACCATTCAGCGGATTTTTGAATTCGTCGATGAATTTTCCAGTCTGCAAGTCTTGGAAGAATGACATGGTGGATGAATAGCGCACCCAGGTGGTTTCATCTTTGCGCGTCCACCACGAACTTTCCGAGCCACGTAAACCAATTAATGGTGTCACAGCGTTTGGCTGGACCCCATACACAATGCCGCGCGTTTTCCACACCACCGGGCCTTTGCCTGAGGTTCCATACAACCGCACCAGAGCCTCGGTGACGGCCTTGGGGTCGGTCGGTAGTGTTTTTGGCGTTGCGGCGGTAGCAGGAAATCCGCCGATCATGCCTAAGCCAAGGCCCGCACTCGTCACTGCAACATCGCGCCGTGAAATCGCTTTGCTCATGTCATTCTCCTTTTCGTGAAGTTACCGCCCATCGCCTGAAAGCTCTACCAACTCATATGTTTGTTTCAATAAATCCCAGCGCAAGCGCAACGGAATGCAATCCACACTCGTTGCCCAAATGTCGATGGGTGGGTATTTGTCGAACAGCATTTGGAAATGCTCACCCTTAAACTTACCCGCCTTGGTTTCGATGTTTTCAATACCAATGTACTTGCGCGTGATGTAGGTGGCTGTCGGCATCAAGGTAGGGCCTGATCCGCCGTTGGGCAAATGCGATGACGAAAAGCCCACGCCCACTTCGCTGGAAATCGCACCCGGTGTGCGTGTTTTAAATAAATTCAGGCCCCAGGCATCGCTGTGTACCGGGTGGGTGCCAAACGTGCGGGTGCGCTCGGCTGTTTCAAAGCGCTGATCAAGGCGACCCTCTTTGGCCGTATACCCTTGGCATTCAGCTAAAGTATCAGTGAAGCGGAACCATGAACTGCCCATGAATTTCTCTTCCACCGTCAGGCGCACAAAGGCATCGATCGGATGCCAGTCTTTGTTGACCGTAATCACCACATCGCGCAGTAGCCGATCATCATCCATCTCGCAGACGGCCCGCATGGTGCGGGTGCCGTCGGGTTGAATGGTAACGTAAAACATTTCACGGCCCATCTCGCCTTTGCCGTCAGTCAGGTATAGCACTTTACCGCTGTAAGACCGGTGTTTCATATGTGTTCCTTTATATTCAGCGGGCATCACCGCTGAGTTCGATCAACTCATAGGTTTGTTTGCGGTACGACCATTCTACCTTGATCGGGATGTAGTCCTCACCCGTCACCCACAGCTCGGCGGGCGGTTTGTCGGGGAACGAATCTTGAAAATGCGCAGCTTTAAAAGTGCCCGCTGCAACACGAATAGTTTCCGCCCCGATATAGCGGCGTACTTTGCGTCCGGTTGAGGGCACTAACAGCGGGCCAGAGCCGCCCTCAGGTTGGGTGGACGTTGAAAACCGCAGCGACGGCGCTTGAGCACTGGCATCTTTGCGGTCCACCTGCGCCAAGCCCCAGGCATCAGCATGAACCGGGTGCGTCCCAAGCTCGGCCACGCGCTCTTCTATCTCGAATACCTGATGCACACGACCTTCCTTGGCGGTGAACGATTCGCACTCGGCGATATGTTTTGTAAACCGAAACCACGACGTGCCAGTGAATTTTTCGTTGATGGTCAGGCGCACAAAAGCATCAAGCGGGCGCCATTCGCGGTCGAGTGTTGCCACGACATCGCGCAACAACCGATCATCATCCAGTTCGCACGTGGCCCGCAGGGTGCGCGTTCCGTCGGGCTGAATGGTGACATGGAACATCTCGCGGCCCATTTCGCCCACGCCGTCGGTGAGATAACTCACTTTGCCTTGGTAGCTGCGATGCTTCATGGTTGGCTTTCCCAATCCTAGGTTTATGCTAACCCGTCTTCGGGGGAGGGTGCCATGTTTCGCTTACTCATGATCGCAGGGCTAACATTGTCATGTCAGGCCATTGCCGAAGGGCAGGGGCCTAAAACATTCAAAGACTGCGCCGATTGCCCCGAAATGGTGGTGGTCCCACCTGGCAGTTTCACCATGGGCGAGCCTGAATCTGAAAGCCAAAACCGCAAGTTTGGGTGGGGCGGGCCCGAGATCAAAGTCGCACTGACAAAACCATATGCACTGGCAAAGACAGAAATTACCCGCGCCCAGTTCGCAGTGTTTGTGAAGGAGACAGGCTACACGCAAGACAAACCCTGCCGTTCAATCTGGGAAAAACGCATCCCCGATCCGTCAAAAGTCAGTTGGCAAGATCCGCAGTGGCCAGATGGCAGCAAACAGAAAGATGACGAGCCGGTGGTTTGCATCGCTTGGGAAGACGCTGTGGCCTATGCCGGGTGGCTGACTCAAAAATCAAACGGGAAACAT
>JANLSL010000131.1:0-1560 GCA_031362385.1 Alphaproteobacteria bacterium
GATCCGTCAAAAGTCAGTTGGCAAGATCCGCAGTGGCCAGATGGCAGCAAACAGAAAGATGACGAGCCGGTGGTTTGCATCGCTTGGGAAGACGCTGTGGCCTATGCCGGGTGGCTGACTCAAAAATCAAACGGGAAACATGTTTATGCGTTGCCCAGTGAAGCGCAGTTTGAATATGCGGCCCGCGCTGGGACCACGGGCAAGCGCCCCTGGCTGGGCGCACCGGAAGAGTCGTGCAAATATGCCAATGTGGGCGATAAGAATTATCTGAAAATTATCCCTGAGTACGGCGCGATTGACTGTGACGATGGCTATGCATTTACCTCACCGGTCACGCACTTTCCACCCAATGCATTTGGTTTGTACGACATGCTGGGCAATGTATGGGAATGGGCAGCCGATTGCCGCACTGATGATTTAACCGCAACCCCGCGCGATGGCGCAGCGCTGAACGGCCCACCGTCGGATTGCAAGCGCCGTGTGCTGCGCAGTTCAGGTTATTCATCAGCCGAGTGGTACACGCGCACCACAACGCGCGGTGGCGACCCAGTACCGGGAACAAGATTGGTGGTGTTGGGCTTTCGTGTGGCCGCGAGCGTGAATTAAGTGCTCAATTTCGCTTTCGCGAAATCTGCTGGGATATGTTTGCCGCCCAAGTAGAAGTGGATTGCGGCCCAGACTCCGAAGAGCGGGACCACCAGCATCAGTGCATATCGCAACGATTCCTCACCGACGAACGGGCGCACCAAGTCGCTGGCCACACCGACCATCTGCGGGCCAATGCCCAGCCCGATCAGGCCAGCCACAAACAACGAAATGGCGGGGAATGAACTGCGCATGCGCAAGCTGGCCAAGCTTTGCAAAGTTGCGCTGTAAATTGGCAAATGCACCGGACATAAAATCAGCGGAAAGCTGATCATGATAATGGCGGTGGTCTGATTGTCTGTGACAAATGTCAATGCGCCCAGTGCGGCGCCAATACCGGTGGTTAAAGCAGGCAGCCATCCCATCCAGCGTTGATCTTTCAGCGCTAATTTTTCGGCCAACGCGCCACCGGCTATGGTGCCGATCAGTCCACCCAACCCAACAGCAGGGGCCAGCCAACTGCCGATCTCGGTGGTGGTCATGCCAAACGAGCGTGACAAGAACGACGGTACCCAGGTTTGAATACACGTATAAACCAAGCCTGTGAATGTCGTGCCCAAGCAACAATGCCTGAACGCCGGGATTGAAAACAAAGTTTTGAACACAATCCAAAATGGTGGCGGTGTGCCTTGATCAACTAATCCTTCAACACCACCGCGTGGTAAGTCGCGCACCGTTAAGAATACCAAAACCGATAATATCAACCCGGGCAGGCCCAAGACGAAGAAGGCCATGCGCCATCCAAACGCCTCACTCACCCAGCCGCCGCCCACAAACGCGATCAGAAGGCCGAATGGAACGCCAGCCGCAAAAACACCAAATGCGCTGGCGCGCTTTTCAGGTGGATAAAGATCTGACAACAATGAGTACGCCGTGGGCGTGAGGCCCGCTTCACCAACTCCAACCCCGAATCTG
>JANLSL010000141.1:0-2559 GCA_031362385.1 Alphaproteobacteria bacterium
TTCCCAGGCAAGACCAGCAAACTAAAGTCATCGGTGGTTGGAATATCAACATACAACATCCCCCCTTCGCATGTGGCACCGATGATGCCGGGCTTTAAGGCGGGCAAGGGACCAGGGGCTGCTTTGCCGGGCAACGCGCCCAAATTGGCCGCCGCCGGAGCGTCGGGCTGAGATGCATCAAATGTCAGCGGATTGATGCACACAGTCTCGGCACCCTCGCGCGTTTTATAGCGCGCTTCATACCGCGCTGCATTTCGTTCAGCGCCTGCTGCACCATCTCCGCCCCGACCAAAAGTGTTCCATGTCACCACGCAGCCCGTATCGTCCGGTTTGGCGCAGGGGCTAATTGTCTTGTATTGTCGACCAAAAGTACCGGCGGGAAAACCAATACCAATCGCATAGGCCGCCACCATTTGCGGGCGGATTGGCGAGGCATCAATTATTTCTTCGAGCAGGCGCTGAATATAAAATGTGCCCTGGCTGTGGCCGACAAGGATAAACGGCCTGCCATCATTGTAGTGGTCCAGATAATACTGGAATGCGGTTTTTACATCTTCATATCCTAACAAGCGGGCTTTATCGCCGCTGTCATCTTTCGCGTAGATGGCCGCGGTTGCTGCTTGCCGATAGCGCGGCGCATAAATTTTGCAGCAGCCATTAAATGCCGCTGCCTGGCGTGCGATGACACTGATGTCAGTCCATGCGTTGGTCTGGGCATCGTTCAGGTCTTGGTTCCAGTTATCCCTGCCTCGGAACGTGGTGGGGTGGATGTAAAACACATCTACGGCGGCTTGCGCTTGGCGGTCGCCGATTGGCTCTCCGGTAGGAACCAGGTCGGCCGCATCGGGATGCTCTGATCCCGGCAGGGCTGCCCATGCAGACGGGTCAGCGTAGTTGGGGGCGGGCGGATGGGGGTAAGCATCGTATGGTTTTTCCAGTGGGCGCATGGTCATCAGAAACATGATGCGCGGATAAAGCCAAAAGCCCCCCGCCAGAACAGCGACCATCGCGGCAAGACCAATCCACTTCCACCGACTCATTTTCCGCCCCACCATTCCCGAAAGCCAATTTCAATTATGATCAATCAGAAGGCCTCTTCCTAGGCCATATCAACAGAACATGTTAAGTTGGGGTAATTTCTAACAAAGGTCATACCAGCATGTCGCGGCGCGGAAGTATCTTCGTTTGGCTCTCGGCAGTCATTATTTTGGGTATGGGCTACTTTGCATATGACTGGCGGTTCTGGGTGCGCCATCTGCAAAGCCCGCCAGACGAGCGGATCATTTACGACTTCGATTGGTACGACACCAAGGCGCGTATCGGCGAGGGGCCGGGTCGTGAGATTTCCGTTGCGGCGCCAGATGCGCGCACCATCGACCAAGCAACGCTAGATCAAGTTGTCGCTTATGCCAAAGAAATGGACTCTTACGCTTTCATCGTCGCCCACAAAGGCAAGATCGTCGTGGAAACTTATAAAGACGGTTTTGGCCCAGACTCGATGTTTGATACCCAGTCGATGCACAAGGGCTTGCTCAGCATTGCTTTTGGGATCGCAGTAGATAAGGCAATGATTCCCACACTCGACATGCCAGCGGCGGCCTATTTGCCCGAGTGGCAGAACGATGCCCGCAAGGCCATTACGATTCGACACCTCATCGCCAATACCAGCGGCCTTGCCGAGCCGGCGTTCTCTGAAGCGCCGTGGTCAGCCGCTTATCGTCTTTTCCTCGGTACGGATGTGGACCGCATGGTGCTGGGTGTGCCGCAAGTCGACCCACCAGGCACAAAGTTTGCGTTCAACCACGTTAATAGCCAAATTCTTCACGCTGTGCTGACGCGCGCAACAGGAATGACCTACGCTGATTTTCTGACAAAATATTTTTGGCAGCCGGTCGGCAATGGTGCTGCGCAGATTCGCCTTGATGAGCCGGGTGGTAACGCACGTGTGGTCTGCTGCTTCCAAACCACGGCGCGTTCGTGGTTGCGCATTGCCCAGATGGTGCTGGATGGCGGTACGGTTGGAGACACCCAAATTATATCGCCCGCGTGGATTAAGGAAATGACCACACCAACGGCGCTCAATCCAAAATTCGGTTTTCATATGTATGTAGCCCAGCCAGACCCCGTGCGGCGCAGAAATAACTCAGAGCGCGCCCAGCCTACCCAAGTCAACGAGCCGTTCGCGGCACCCGATGTGCGCTACCTTGAGGGGCGGGGCGGGCAACGGACACTTTGGATCCCATCCAAAAATCTTGCTGTGATCCGCATCGGCAAAATCAATTTTGGCTGGGACGATGCGAAGGTCATCAACCCCCTGATCAGGGCGATTAAAGATTGATGTCGCAAACCCGAAATTCAAGCTGCTGCGGCTGGCGCTGAAGACTTGCCGCCGACAACATGAATCAGCGCAATGGTCACCGCCATCGCGATGACACCGAAGTAAAACGGATAGTGCAGGTTGGCCTGTAAGAGTGACCCTGAGAACAAGGGCCCCGCGCCGCGCGCCAAGCTTCCCCACGAGGCATAAAAACCCATCACCATGCCGCGCTCAGTATCTGC
>JANLSL010000152.1:0-8486 GCA_031362385.1 Alphaproteobacteria bacterium
GCTTCGGACCATAAAACGCCCCGTCGCCCGAATTGAGTTGGGTCTCAAGGCCCGCCGCTGCCGTAGCATCGCGCAAGGCACCTTCGGCTTTATCCCAAATCGCATCATCACCAGCGCGCACCGGCGGGCGGTCTGAGAACAACACACGCACGTCAGTGAAGCCCAAGTCGGTATAGACCGAGCGCAACAAGTCGATGAAGGCGCGGGTCTCAGCGCCGATTTGATCCTCGGTGCAAAAAATATGCGCGTCATCTTGCACAAACGCGCGCACCCGCATCAGGCCGTGCAGCGCGCCTGAGGCTTCATTGCGATGACACGAACCGAATTCAGCAATCCGCAAGGGGAGGTCGCGGTAGCTTTTAATGCCCTGGTTGAAAATCTGCACATGGCAAGGGCAGTTCATGGGCTTGATCGCGAGAAAGCGTTCCTCAGACTCTGAGATGAACATGTTCTCGCGGTAGTTTTCCCAGTGGCCCGATTTCTCCCACAGCACACGGTCCACCAGCATTGGCGTGTTGACCTCAACATAACCAGATGCTTCTAAGCGCTTGCGCATGTAGCTTTGCAGGCTACGGTAGACCGTCCAGCCCTTGGGGTGCCAGAACACCGCCCCTTGGGCTTCTTCTTGCAGATGGAACAAATCCATCTCTTTGCCAAGCTTACGATGGTCGCGCTTCTCGGCCTCTTCCAGCATCGTCAGGTGATCGGTGAGCTGTTTTTCATCAAGCCAGGCCGTGCCGTAAATGCGTTGCAGCATGGCGTTTTTGGAATCACCCCGCCAATAGGCACCAGCCACTTTCATCAGCTTAAATGCTTTGCCCAACTTGCCGGTCGCGGGTAGGTGCGGGCCTAAACAAAGGTCCAACCACTTGCCCTGTTTGTAAACGCTGATGGGCTCGGATTCTGGCAGATCACGAACCAGCTCTGCTTTGTATTTCTCGCCGATGCCTTCGAAATATTTAATTGCCTGTTCGCGCGGCCACACTTCGCGGGTAATGGTTTCGTTACGGTCAACGATCTCGCGCATCTTGGCTTCGATCTTGGGCAGATCATCCAGCGTAAAGGGCGCATCGCGGGCGAAGTCATAATAAAAGCCGTTCTCAATCGCTGGACCAATGGTGACTTGTGTGCCGGGGAATAATTCCTGCACGGCCTCAGCCATCACGTGCGCGGCATCGTGACGAATCAGTTCCAAAGCGTCAGGGTCTTTTTTGGTGACAATGGCAACGGTGCAGTCGTGCTCGATCGCGCGCGATAAATCGCGCATCTGGCCATTGATCTTTACGGCAAGTGCTGCCTTCGCCAAGCCCGGGCCAATATCAGCCGCTAGCTTTTCGCCCGTCACTGCGCCGTCATAACGCCGGACACTACCGTCCGGCAGGGTAATCGCAACCATCGTCAATCTACCTATACAAACTGGGCGCAAATTAACTGTCTCGGCCTGGATGTCAACGATGCGGGCTTAAATGTTCGCTGGGCCTAAGTCGCCGAGCAGGGTCAGGATTTCCGGGGTTGCAATCTCGGCCAGGCGCGCGCGGCTGAGAATTTGCACGCGCTGGCCTCGTGCGCCGTCCACTGCTGGGTCCGAACCCCCGCCGCTGAGCACGATACAGCGGCAGTTTGCGATGGCGGCAAGATGCATCATCGCGCAATCCCCGCCAATGGCCGCAGCCGCCGCCCAGGAGAGAAAGACCATGTCGATCAGGGGCGCTTTGCCCGTGATGTCGATGGCGTCGGGACAGCGCTGACATATTTGTTCGGCCACCGAAGTGTGCTCGGAAAAACCAACAAGTAACGGGGTGAGTTTGCGGCTGGCCAACCATTCTGCCAGCCCCGCGAAGCGCTCGGGCGGCCAGGCGTCTGGCGTCTCGCGATCAAGGCACAACATGGCAAAGGGCTGGTTCATTTTGAATGGCGCGCTGAATTCGCGCACTTGACGCGCGGCCCATGAGACATCGGGGGGCAAGTTTTCATACACACCGGCCGCGCGCAGTTGATCTTGCAGGCGATCAATCAAGTGCATGCCACTTTTGCGGGGGTTGTCGTGAAACAAAGCTGTTCCAACCACATCACCCGACCATGGAATGTGTTTTAACTTCTCGGGCGTTGTCCGCCACCCATGCATGAGGTGAAAAAAAAGCAATGACGTGGGGGAGTGTTCCAAATCATAAACCCGCACAAATTCCGAAGCGCGCAATTCACTCCGCAACTCGAATAGACCGCGCAGGTCCCATCGTGACGACCGTGGATCAGGCCAGGCATCATCCAGATAAGGCAGTGTTTTTGCGATGTGCATGGTTTCTTCGCTCACCAGCCCGATCAGCCGCGCCCCCTTGTGGTGGGCGCGCAATGCTGCAAATGCGCCCATCACCAAAACAAACCGCGAGGGCCGTCGGGGGCAGATCACCAAGATTGTGTCGGTCATGAAGCCTTCATGGCCAAGACTTCGTCATAGACTTTCAAAGTTTTGGCGCACATTTCAGCTTTATTGAATCTTGCACGAACGCGTTCGATGGCGCGCACGGAAAGGTGTTCACGCTCGTCGCGTGACATATTGATGGCGCGCAGCAGCGCATCAGCCAACGACACCGGATCGCGCGGCGTAAACAGCCAACCGGTGACGCCGGGTTCGATGATCTCAGGGGCGGCTCCGTGTGCGGGTGCGATCACCGGGCGGCCCATGGCTTGGGCTTCAGCGACCACACGCCCGAACGCTTCAGGGTCGGTGGATGCTGAAACTGCCACGTCTGTAATCATGTACGCCGCGGGTAAATCGTTGCAATCCTGAACAATTTGCACCCATCCGCTCACACCTAGAGAGTCAGCGTGCGCCAAAAGACTTTCAACCAGATGCGGGCTTTCGGTCGGGCCCACCATCATACAGCGCAGCTGTAATGCAGGATGGCGCGCATGGATGACTCCGAGCGCATCGATCAACAGCCGGTGGCCCTTCCAGCCTGAAATTCGCCCCGGCAACATGATGACGGGAATAGATTCTGAAAGCCGCCACTTCAACGCCAGTTGAATCAAGCGCTGCGAGGTAACGCTGTTGGGGTCGAACTGGTGCACATCAACCCCGCGATGGATGAGGCGAATTTTATCGGCGGGCACGCCGTAGTTGGTCATCACATGGGTTCGGATGAATTCAGAGATGGCGATCACCACATCGCCCTCAGCCATAACCCGGTTGTAAATTTTCTTCAGTCCAAAGGGTCCTAACCCATACGTGCCATGAAAAGTGGTTACAAAAGGCAGGCCCAATTGTCGCGCGGCTTTTTGCGCGCTCCAGGCCGGAGCGCGCGAGCGGGCATGAACCACCGCGACATTGTGGCTGCGCATCACGTCGCGCAGCAGGCCAATGTTGCGCCGCATCGCCAGCGGGTTTTTGGTCTTGAGCGGCAGGGTTAAATGCTGTGCACCGACGCGCTCTAACTCGCGCACCATAGGCCCACCTGCGCTGGCGACCAGCGCCGTCCACCCTGCCGCCACCAGGGCCTGTGCAACGTCGACCGTGCCGCGCTCAACGCCGCCAGCAGCCAACGCAGGCAATACCTGCAAGCAGACTCGTTTTTTGGTGTCGCCGGTGTCAGTCACAATGTCTCTACGCCCATGTTTTGCCGCACTTATCCTGGTATAAGCCAGCACCAGGGTCTTTGTAACACGTCCGGCCCACCTGTCAGGATTTTCCATGCTTTCGGCTCTGTCCCAACGGCCTATCTCATTCGCATGTTTGTTTTTAGGTGCGCTGCTGCTGGGCCATTCCGCCGTCGCGCAAGCCTCAAAAAATGGCCGTGGCACCCCCGCACCTGATCTCATGGAACCGGCTGAGGCCTATAAGTTCTGCTTGGATATGGCGCGCGCCTATCCCGAACAGGGCGTGGAGTTTGCTGGCAAATGGGTGGGCCTCAGCGGCGGGGAGCCAGCCAAGCATTGTCAGGCGGTGGCTTTGTTGGGGATGCGCGAATTCAAAGAAGCAGCCTCGCGGCTTGAAGAACTCGCCGAAGCCTCAAAGAAGGAAAACTCAATCCGTGCTGGCCTGCTTGCGCAGGCGGGCCAAGCATGGCTGCTGGGCGGTGAAACCGAACGGGCTTACGGCGCGCAAACCGCTGCCCTGAAGCTGGTGCCCCGCGATGCACAAATTCTGATGGACCGCGCCCAGACGTTGGCGGAAGCCAAGAATTACTGGCAAGCCATTGATGACCTCAATCTCGCAATTGAGGTCGAGCCTAAAAATGCCGACGCGTTTGCATTCAGGGCCAGCGCCTATCGCATGGTTGATGCTGACGATTTAGCAGCTGAAGATTCCACCCACGCGTTGCTGCTTGACCCAGTCAATCTCAGCGCCCTGCTGGAGCGTGGTAACTTGCATCGTATGAAGGGTCGTAACGATTCCGCCAGGCAAGATTGGCTGAAAATTCTGGAATTAGCGCCCGACAGCGATACTGCCAACGCCGCCCGCGCAAATATCGAGAAGCTCGACGTGAACCCCGAGAAGTAAATCCTCAGTGATTCAACTTGTCATTCCCGCAAAAGCGGGAATCCATTTTTGTTTGAGTGAGGTTGTTAGATGGACCCCCGTTTCCACGGGGGTGACACCCAGTGGGATAACTGATGGCCTAGAAATCCAAATCCACATAAACCGCTGCGGGTGGAATGCCTGGCAGGGTGTCGCGCAAAAGGCACCGGAAGCTGGGCCGCGATTTAATCCGCACATACCATTCCTTGGTCAGTGGATGCTCATCCCACGGCACATCACCGGAATAGTCTATCAGGGACAGATGCGCCGCAGCACTGAGGTCGGCAACGCTGAGGTGTTCGCCGGCCAACCAACTGCGTCGTTCAATCAACCAGGCTATATATTGCAAGTGGGTGTGAAGGTTTTCGCGCCCCGCTTTCAATGCGCGCGAATCTGGCGCTTCGTTTGACAGCATGCGCCGGTTCAATTTCTCACCGGCCAAGTTAATCGTAACTTCTTCAAAAAACTTGCGGTCGAACCATACCGCCAATCGGCGCGCTTCGATGCGCTCTTTCAGACTGCGGCCCACCAGGCGTGGTTCGGGGTACGCTTCGTCCAGATATTCAGCCAAGCTTGTGACATCGGTAATGATCGTACCGTCATCTTCCACCAGCACTGGAATATCGCCAGCCGGATTGATGGATAAAAAGCCCGCATCATAGCGCCAAGTTTCCTGGACAGCCTCTTCGAACGGGATGCGTTTTTCGTGCAGCAGCAAGCGGGCTTTGCGCGAGAACGGGCACAAGATGTGATGATAAAGCGTGGGCAAGGATTAATCCGCAGGCAGTCTTATGGGTTATGCCGAAGCGGAGAGTGTGTAGTCGCTTACGAGACAAAGTTCCAGCGCGGAAGAGCTATTTCCCGGCCATTTTGGAATACATTGATTTAACCAACTCGGTCAGCGTTACGCCGATTTTTTCGCCCGCAGTCACAACCACCTCGCCACGGGCGATCAACACATCATTGGCGTAAATTTCAACCGGGTCTGAGGTGTGCTGCTCAAGCTCAACCACCGCACCACGGCCTAGTTTCAGCAATTGATGGACGCGCAAATTGGATTGACCCAGAACCACAGAAATTTCCACATCGACGTTGGTAATGGCGTCGCGTGATTCCTCATCGTCGTCGTCGTTTCTGGCCATGGCCTACCCTGGGGGCAATATTTCTTATGATTGAATGTCGTGTGGACTATGCGCGCGATGAGCGCCAGCGGCAAGACCAGCAGACAATCATGTCCACGCCTACCCTGGCGGGGAATGGTTAAAAAGAGATTTATTTAGCGCGCTTCCGCAAGCACGCCATATATGAATCGAGAGATCAGCCGCACTTAAAGAGGTCTAGAAAGCCTTCAACTCGAAGGCCGCCGCGATCAAGGCTTTGGTATAGGGGTCTTGGGGTGCCGTTAGTATTGTCGCGGTTGGCCCGGCTTCACGCACCGTGCCATCTTTCATCACAATCACCTCATCGGCCATGGCACGAATGACACGCAAATCGTGGCTGATGAACACATAGGCCATGCCGGTGCGGGCCTGCAATGTATGCAGAAGCTCAATCAGTTGTGCTTGCACCGACACATCCAGCGCGCTGGTGGGTTCATCCAGGATCAGCACTTTGGGTAGCAGCACCAGGGCGCGGGCAATGGCAATGCGCTGTCGTTGCCCGCCTGAAAATTCGTGCGGGTAGCGATCAAGCATACCCACATTCAGCCCCACATCGTTGAGTGCGGCAGCAACCTGCGCCATTCGTACTTCGGCTGACGTGTTCTCATGAATCTCAAGGCCCTCGCTGATGATTTCACTCACCGTCATGCGCGGATTTAAAGACCCAAAGGGGTCTTGAAATACGATTTGCATATGGCGGCGAAAGGGGCGCACGGCGCGGGGCTTTAATCCGTCAATGCGTTGGCCATTGAGCGTGATGGCCCCTGCGCTTGGTAGCAGGCGCAGCAGAGCCAAGGCCAAAGTGCTTTTTCCCGAACCACTTTCACCAACCACCCCTAAGGTTCGTCCGGGGGCAATGCTCAGCGATACGCCGTCGACCGCTTTAATGTGGCCCACGGTACGGCGAATGATTCCGCGCCTGACCGGGAACCAGCACTTTAAGTTTTCAGTGCGCAGCACCGGCTCACCTTCAACCGGGCCACGCTGCGCCGCTGGCTTTGCCTGTGCTGCTACCAAAGTCTTGGTATAATTTTCACGCGGGTTCGTCAGCACTTCAGTGACAGGCCCATGTTCGATGATGTGTCCGTCTTTCATCACATAAACAGTGTCGGCTATCGCACGCGCGATGGCCAAGTCGTGGGTGATGAACAAAAGCGACAGCCCTGTTTCGCGGCGTAGCTTTTGCAGCAATGCCAAGATTTGCGCTTGGATTGTGACATCAAGCGCTGTGGTTGGTTCATCGGCAATCAAGAGGCGCGGGTTATTTGCCAGCGCCATCGCAATCATAACACGCTGACGTTGACCGCCTGATAATTCATGGGGCAATGCGCCCAGCCGGTGCTCTGCATCGGGGAAACCAACTTTGCGCAGCAGATCAATGACACGAGTGCGGCGGGGGTCAGCTTCCAATGCAATAGTTTCGCCAATTTGCTTTTCAATACTGTGCAAGGGGTTCAGCGACGACATCGGCTCTTGAAATACGATGCCGATGCCCCGCCCACGTAGCTTTTGTAAGGATGACTCGTCTGCGCCCAGGAGATCTTGGCCTTCAAACGTGATGGTTCCTGAGGGGTGGTGAGCTTTGGGATAGGGCAGCAGTTTCAAAATGGAAAGAGCCGTCACTGACTTTCCGCTGCCGCTTTCGCCGACAAGTGCAACAGATTCGCCGTGCGCGATGGTAAAGCTGATGCCGCGCAAGGCGCGTACTGCCCCATCACCATGCCCAAAGTTCACGGCCAAATTCGCGACTTCAAGAAGAGTGTTATGTGTGTTCATGACCCGGTCGTTTTGCGCGGGTCAAAGGCATCGCGCACTGCTTCACCGACAAACACCAACAACGTCAACAAACTGGCAATAGCGATGAAGCCGGTGAAGGCCAGCCACGGGGCTTGCAGGTTTTCTTTGCCTTGCTTCAGCAGTTCGCCCAGCGAGGGTGAGCCAGGCGGCAGCCCTAGGCCCAGAAAATCCAACGATGTGAGTGCCACGATAGCCCCCGACAGTACGAAGGGCAGGTACGTCAGTGCTGCAACCATGGCGTTGGGCAACACATGGCGCACAATGATGCGCCCATCCGACACGCCCAGGGCACGTGCCGCGCGCACGTAATCAAAGTTGCGCGCACGTAAAAACTCAGCGCGCACCACGGCGACCAACGCGGTCCAACTAAACAGCAACAACACACTCAACAATGTCCAAAAACCAGGCGCGATGATCGACGAGACAATAATCAGGATGAATAATTCGGGCATCCCGCCCCAAATCTCGATGGCGCGCTGAAACACCAAGTCAATCCATCCGCCGAAATACCCCTGGATGGCCCCTGCGGTAACGCCAATCACCGAGGATACTGCGGCCAGAAGTGCCCCAAACATAATTGAGAGTCGTAGGCCATAAATCAGCCGGGCCAGGACATCGCGGCCCTGGTCATCGGTGCCGAGCCAGTTCATCGCCGACGGTGGTGCGGGTGCGGGTTGCGCTAAGTCAAAGTTTACGGTGCGATAATCAAAGCGCACGGGTGGCCAGATCATCCAGCCTTCGGCCTCAATCAAATCGGCTACATATTTATCGCGGTAGTCAGTGGGGGTTTCAAAGCTGCCGCCAAAGGTGGTTTCCGGGTAGTCCTTCAACACTGGCGCATAAATGTTGCCGCGAAAGCCAACCAGTATAGGCTTATCGTTTGCCAAAAACTCGGCAAACAGGGTGATGAAAAACACCACACATAAAATCCAGAATGAAAAATAACCGCGCCGATTGGCCTTGAACATCGCGATGCGTCGCCGGTCGAGGCTTGAGAATTTAATCATTAGCGC
>JANLSL010000203.1:0-8931 GCA_031362385.1 Alphaproteobacteria bacterium
GTCGACCGTGGCAACCAAGTTGCGGTGACGGTATCGGCCATGTCTGGCGTGACCAATCAATTGGTCGACTACTGCACCCAAATGGCTTCGCTGCATGATGCGCGCGAGTACGACACCGTCGTGGCAACTGGTGAGCAGGTCACAACCGGACTTTTAGCCATTGGCCTGCAAGAGTTGGGCGTGAATGCGCGCTCATGGCAGGGCTGGCAAATTCCAATTATGACCAACGATGCCCATGGCAAAGCGCGCATTGTCGAGATCAGGGCCGAGGAATTGATCATCCGCATGGAGCGCGGTGAGGTTCCAGTGGTTGCTGGCTTTCAAGGCGTAGGGCCAGACCATCGTCTCTCAACTTTGGGCCGTGGTGGGTCTGACACGACGGCAGTCGCCCTGGCAGCCGCGTTGAAAGCCGATCGCTGCGATATTTATACCGATGTGGACGGCGTCTATACGACTGACCCACGCATTGTGAAAACAGCTAAGAAACTGAACAAAATTACTTACGAAGAAATGCTTGAGATGGCATCGCTGGGTGCCAAAGTGTTGCAAACCCGTTCGGTCGAAATGGCCATGAAGCATCGGGTGCGCGTACAAGTATTATCGAGCTTCTCTGACGCCCCTGGAACTCTGGTCTGTGACGAGGACGAAATCGTGGAAAAGGAACTGGTGAGCGGCATCGCCTATAGCCGTGACGAAGCAAAGATCACGTTGGTGGGGGTCAGCGATCAGCCCGGTGTTGCCGCTGGCATCTTCGGGCCGTTGGCCGATGCCAATATCAATGTCGATATGATCGTACAAAATGCCGCACGCGATGGCACCACTGATATCACCTTCACTGTCGGCAAGGCCGACCTGGAGCGCGCCTCGAAAGTGATCAAAGATAAGCTCAAGGTGCCCTATAAAAGCATCGTGGCGGATAAGAATGTTGTTAAGCTCTCAGTGATTGGTGTTTGGATGCGCAGCCATGCAGGTGTTGCGCAAACCATGTTCGGCACCCTGGCTGAGAAGGGCATCAACATTCAGGTGATCTCGACCTCTGAGATTAAAGTGAGTGTTTTGATCGCTGAGGAATACACCGAGCTCGCTTTGCGCGCCTTACATACAGCCTATAATCTGGATGCTGCATAAGTCAGGTATTGAGTTCATGGATCAAACGGCGCCCCGCGTATCGGTAAACGCCATCCCCGTTGTTCCGCCTGCGTTGGTAAAGCTGTGGGCGCGCGGCGCGGCATTTTTGGGCTGCCCGATTGTGATTATGGGTGGCGCCATGACCTGGGTGTCGGAGCGTAAATTGGTCTCGGCCATTTCTAATGCTGGCGGGTTTGGCGTGATTGCGTGCGGCTCGATGACGCCGCAACTTCTTGATGCTGAAATTAAAGCAACCCAGGCGCTGACGTCACAGCCGTTTGGTGTGAACCTCATCACGCTGCACCCCATGCTGTTGGCGTTGGCCGATGTTTGTGCCGCAAATAAAGTCTCACACGTTGTGCTCGCCGGTGGCATTCCCCCGGCTGAGGCGATCAAGAAAGTAAAAGACAGCGGTGCCAAGCTGATGTGCTTTGCGCCTGCGTTGGTTTTGGCCAAGCGATTCATTAAACAAGGCGCTGATGCCATTGTGATTGAGGGCAGCGAGGCGGGCGGGCACATTGGTCCGGTTTCGACCAGTGTTTTGGCGCAGGAAATTCTACCCGTGGTGCGCGATGTTCCGGTTTTCGTTGCTGGTGGTATTGCACGCGGCGAAGCAATTTTGACCTATCTTGAGCAAGGGGCCAGTGGTGTGCAAATGGGCACGCGCTTTGTGTGCGCGACTGAGTGCATCGCCCACCCCAAATTCAAGCAAGCTTTCATTCGCGCCAATGCCCGCGATGCGTTGCCCAGCATTCAGCTCGATAAACGCTTCCCGGTGATCCCGGTCCGCGCCATCGTTAACAAGGGCGTTGAAGACTTTATGGAAAAGCAGCGCCAAGTTATCGCTAAGTTTGATGCTGGCGAGCTTGATCCCACGGCAGCACAGCTTGAAATCGAGCATTTTTGGGCAGGTGCCCTGCGCCGCGCGGTGATCGATGGTGATGTTGAGAACGGCTCGTTGATGGCGGGCCAAAGTGTCGGCATGGTGACCAAAGAGCAGCCGGTTGCTGAAATTTTCGCCGAGGTGCTGGCGCAAGCTGATAAAGTTCTGGCGGCCCGCGCCTCTCCATGACAGCGTTTAGTGCCGCAGATCTTCGCCAAATGCTGTCGCGCCTTCGCGATGTCATGGCGGGGATCGGTTCGGTGCAAGAACGCCTTGATAAACTGGTTGCACTGATTGCGCTGGGCCTCAGGGCCGACGTGTGCTCCTGCTATATTATGCGCGCAGGTGAGGTGCTTGAACTGTTTGCGACCTTTGGTTTGTCGCAACGCGCGGTTCACATTACCCGACTTCGGGTTGGTGAAGGCTTGGTCGGTGAAATCGCTGCCCATGCGCGCGCCGTCTCACTAGCTGATGCCTGGTCGCATCCATCCTTTGTTTATCGGCCCGAAACCGGCGAGGATTTTTTTCGCTCGTTGATGGGCGCACCGATGATTCAGGCCGGGCGCGTTGTGGGTGTGCTCGCGGTCCAAACCCGCGAAGAACGTCCGTTCAATGATTGGGAAGTCGAGACCCTTGAAACCGTGGCGATGGTGATCGCCGAACTCACCACCACAGCCCATATCGTCAAACGCGAGGAGCTTTTCCCCGCCGAAGGTAACTCGTTGCTGCCCGTGCGGCTGTCTGGAACCACGCTCAACACTGGTTTGGGTCTTGGGCAGGCTGTCATGCACAAAAGCCATGTGCGCATTGGGCGTTTGGTATCAGACGATCCGGTCGTGGAGCATGCGCGCCTGCAAAGTGCGCTCAATGCACTGCGCCAAGATGTCGATACGCTCATCAATTCCTCGCACGGTGATCTCAGTGGCTTCGGTGATATTCTTGAAGTCTATCGCATGTTCGCCGATGACCGGGGCTGGATCAGCCGGATTGGCGATGCGATTGATACCGGTCTCACCGCCGAGGCGGCCGTGCAAAAAGTCAGTGATGATACGCGCGTGCGTATGTTGCAGATGACCGACGCTGTATTCCGTGAACGGCTACAAGATTTGGATGATTTGGCAAACCGGTTGCTTTCTATTTTGGCTGGCGGCGGAATGCGCACAGAATTGCCAGAAAATTCTATTTTAGTGTGTCGCAGCCTTGGGCCGACCGAGCTGCTTGATTACGACCGACGCAAGATCAAAGGCCTGATCATGGAAGAGGGCTCGCCGACCATGCATGCCGTCGTGGTGGCCAAAGCGCTTGATATTCCGGTGTTGGCGCAAGTTCATGGCGCACTTAATCGCATTGATGCTTTTGACCTTTTGGCACTTGATGCCAGTGCGGGGCATGTGTTCTTGCGCCCGTCAGAAGATTTGCAAGAGATGTTTCAAACTAATGCGGCGGCCCGCCAGCGTCAAAAGGCCGTCTATGCCGCCAGCAAGGACTTACCCTCGGTGACGCGTGATGGCGTGACCATTGAGTTGCAACTGAATGCAGGGTTTCTGATCGATGTCCAGGCGCTGGCTGAAACTGGCGCAACAGGGATTGGGCTGTTCCGCACCGAGATGCAATTTCTGGCAATGCCAACGCTGCCTGACGTTAAGTCACAGCAGATCCTTTATAAACAAGCGATTGATGCCGCTGGTGGTAAACCCGTGACCTTCCGTACGCTCGATGTGGGTGGCGATAAAATCGCAGCGTCATCGTCGAGCGCACACGAAGATAACCCCGCGATGGGCTGGCGTTCCATCCGCCTGACACTTGATCGCCCATCGGTGATGCGCCAACAAATTCGCGCCATCATCCAAGCGTGCGAAGGCCACGTTCTGCGGATCATGTTTCCGATGGTTGCCACGGTGGCCGAGTTCGAAGCATCACGGCGACTGCTCGACATGGAAATTGAACGCCATATCAAGCGCGGAGGTGCCGCCCCACACCACATCGCGGTTGGCACCATGCTCGAAGTGCCGTCTTTGTTGTGGCAACTTGATCAACTTCTACCACGCGTTGATTTTCTATCGATTGGATCAAACGATCTGATTCAATTTATCTATGCTGCCGATCGTGGCAATACCCGCATTGCAAATCGCTATGATGCGTTGTCGACACCGGTGCTACGGATGTTGCGATTTATCGCTGATCAATGTCGGGCTTCAAACACACCATTGTCGCTCTGCGGTGAAATGGCAGGCAAGCCGCTTGAAGCGTTGGCGCTCATCGCGCTGGGCTACCGTACCTTATCAATGGCACCAGCATCTATTGGCCCAATCCGCGATCTGGTGCGCAAGATGGTTCTGACTGAGGCTGAGTCGTATATTCTGGGCCAGCTCAATTCTGATACAGCCTCGTTGCGCAGCGAAATCAACAGTTTTGCACATGACCATGGCCTGATTGGATCGCAAGCCCCATAGCGTGATGTGTGCGCCACAATCTCAGGGGGGATTCATGGGTTTCCAGGACGAATTAAAAATTATACAATCGGCACATAAGGGGTTGCGTATCACCTCTGTGTTTGGCGTTATGACTGCCGCCATGAAAATTAATCGGGCTTTTTGATTTCGCCACATGAACGATACCCCTATGTCTGAATCAACCCGCCAGGGTTCTGCCGGTCCTTTTGCCATGCTGGGGCAGAAGCCGCAGACATCAAATGAACCTCCCCCGCAGGCCTCTGATGTGGGAACGCTGCTGTGCGCAACGCGCATGCGCTTGGGCAAGGATTTGCAAGATATCGCTGCTGTTTTGCACATCCGCTATAACTTTTTGGTCGCGATTGAGGACGGTCGCTACGAAGACCTTCCCGGCCAAGCCTATGCCATGGGTTTTGTGCGCGCGTATGCCGATCATCTCGGTCTGGCCGGTGATGAGGTTGTGCGCCGCTATAAATAACACACCGCCGGGATCAAACGTGTCACACGTTTTGAGTATCCGGTCTCGACACCGGAATCAGGTATACCCTCTGGCGCATTACTGATGATTGCCGTCGTGCTGGGTATGATGGTTTATGGCGTCTGGTATTCAATGGCAGACGCTGATCGACGCGCGACCGATGTCATTCAAGAAGTGCCTGCCCGTCTCGCTGCGATGCTGAATAACAATTCAAATTCTACATCTGAGCCAGAAGCTGAGACCCAAACTGCGGCTGCCAGTACTGCGATGGAAACTGAAGCAGAAACAGTGCCAGTGGTTTCAGAGGATGACGAAAATACGCCTTCCGCTCAGGCGCCGCCTGAACCTGAAAAAGCGCCAGCCCCGTCGACCCCAGCCCCGTCGACCCCAGCCCTGCCGACCACTGTGGTGGCCGTTGCACCACCGCCGGTGATCGCAGCGCCACCCGCTCCAAAGTCTGCGGCACAGCAGATCGAAGCGCTTAATGTGACGCCACCAGTCGAAAAGAAAGCAGAACTACAAACACCGCCCAAGGTCGTGCCACCTGTAGTGCAGCCGCCGACCATGGTTGCCTCTGCGCCGACCCCTGCCGTTGCCAAACCTCAGGTGCAACCAGCTCCGGTTCAAACCGCACCAAAGCCTATCGTTGTCCCTCCTGCGCCAGTCGTGGCTGCTCCCGCGACGCCTAAACCAACTCCAGCTCCGACAACGGTTGCCAGTTCGACACCGCCGCCACCATCGGCCGCGCCACCGCCAAAACCTGCGGTCAGCACACCTGCCCCCGCCAGCACGCCAACATCTCAACCATCAGCGCCAAAATCCGCACCAACCCAAACCGCGTCAGCTGGTCGCAGCGCTGTCGAGCTACGTGCGAAATCTGATAGTTGGATTCAAGTGCGCGACGGCGAGCAGCTCTTACTCACGCGGTTCTTGCGCAAAGGCGAAAGCTATAAAGTCCCTGATCGGTCAGGCCTCACGCTGATGACCCTGAATGCCGGGGGTATTGAAATTGTGGTTGATGGCCAGCTCATGCCCTCGCTGGGTGATGCGGGCAGTGTTGCCCGTGGGGTCGCGTTGGATGCGGCTAAACTCAAGGCCATGCCCAAGGCTGCTGCCCAGCCACCAGCTGAATAGAGAACCACGAGGGCCCCCTATGGTCTGGCTGCGTTCTGCGGTATAAGCCGCAAGCAATAGCCATTTAGCCCCCCTTGAGCCTGCAATGACCCTGCGACCCTATCGTCAGATTCTGCGCCGCACATCCCGGCAGATTCGCGTTGGGTCTGTGTTGGTGGGCGGCGATGCGCCGATCTCAGTGCAGTCCATGACCAACACGCTGACCACCGATGTGGCCGGCACCGTGGCTCAGGTTAAAGCTATGGAAGCGGCAGGGGTCGATATTGCGCGCATCTCATGCCCGGATGAAGAGTCGACCACAGCTCTTAAAGATATCATCCGCCAGGTCAACGTTCCGATCGTCGCCGATATCCATTTTCACTATAAGCGCGCCCTTGAAGCAGCCGATGCTGGTGCGGCGTGTTTGCGCATTAATCCCGGCAATATTGGGTCGGCGGCGCGCGTCAAAGAAGTTGTGAAATCAGCGCGTGATCACGGGTGCAGCATGCGCATTGGCGTGAATGCCGGCAGCCTGGAGCGCCACCTGCTGGAAAAATACGGCGAGCCATGCCCCGAGGCGATGGTTGAAAGCGCACTCGAACACGCCAAAATTTTGCAAGACAACGACTTTCACGAATTTAAAATCAGCGTGAAAGCGTCAGATGTTTTTCTCGCAGTTGCAGCCTATCAGCAACTGGCCGAAGCCACCGATGCACCGTTGCATCTCGGAATCACCGAGGCGGGCGGTTTACGTGCTGGTACCGTGAAGTCCTCGGTCGGGATGGGCTCGCTGTTATGGGCTGGCATTGGCGATACTATTCGCGTGTCGCTGTCGGCTGATCCGGTTGAAGAAGTGAAGGTCGGCTTTGACATGCTCAAGGCGCTCGATCTGCGTCATCGCGGTGTGCGGATCGTCTCGTGTCCTAGCTGCGCGCGGCAGGGCTATAACGTCATCGATACGGTGGCAAAGTTAGAAGACCGCTTGGCGCATATCACAACGCCGGTTTCGCTCTCGATCATCGGCTGTGTGGTCAACGGGCCTGGTGAAGCGCGCGAGACAGATTTGGGCCTGACGGGCGGCGGCAACGGCATTCATAAAATGTACGTTGGTGGTATTCCAGACCACACCATTGGCACAGACGACATGATCGACCATATCGTGAAAATGGTCGAAGAAAAAGCCGCCGCGATCGAAGCTCAGAAAGCATCACGTGATTTGCACACTGCTGCCGCGCAGTAGCGGCGCACCTGGCACACATCATTCATATTCGTAAGAGGAATTAACCTTGTCATCGTTACAGCCTGTGCGCGGAACTCACGACCTGATGTTTGATGACATCCGTCGTCACCGCCATGTGCAAAGCAAATTTGCCGCAATTGCGGGTCGGTATGGCTACACGGAAATCGCCACGCCCATTTTTGAGGCCACGGAAGTGTTTGCGCGCACGCTGGGCGATACCACCGATATCGTGACTAAAGAGATGTACACATTCGAGACCAAGGGCGGCGAAAGCGTCACCTTGCGCCCCGAAGGGACGGCGGGTGTGGCGCGTGCGTTCATTTCTGAAGGCCTTGCGCAGCAAACGCCACTTAAATTCTTTTACAGCGGCCCGATGTTCCGCCACGAGCGCCCGCAGAAAGGCCGCCAGCGGCAATTTCATCAAATCGGTGCCGAGTTACTTGGCGTGCCTGGGCCGCAAGGTGATGTGGAAGTGATTGCGCTGGCCGATCAAATTTTGCGCGACTTGAACGTCGCTGGAAAAATTACCCTTGAGTTGAACTCGCTCGGTGATGCTGAAAGCCGGTTGGCATATCGCAATGTGCTGATCGATTTTTTAACAGCTCACTGTGAAAAGTTATCGGCTGAAAGTCGTGAGCGTCTGGAAAAAAACCCGCTGCGTGTGCTGGACTCCAAAGACCCCGCAGATAAAGAAGTTGTGACGTCAGCGCCAAAGTTCCCAGATTACCTTAATCAGACCTCGCGCGATTTCTTTAAGGCGGTACAAGACGGTCTAACTGAATTGGGCATCGCTTTCATGCTTAATCCTGCATTAGTGCGTGGCCTTGATTATTATTCGCACACCGCATTTGAGTTCACGACCGATGCTTTGGGCGCGCAAGGCACGGTGCTCGCGGGCGGTCGTTATGATGGCTTGATTGCGCAAATGGGTGGGCCGCCCACGGCTGGTATTGGCTGGGCGGCTGGCGTCGAGCGCTTATCCATGCTCCTCGGTGATCTGCCGCCACTTGCACGACCCATTGCTGTCATCCCCGTGGGGCCAACCGAAGAGTCGGTCGCACAAAAGTTAGCGCATCGTTTACGCGGCAATGGATTTAATGTCGATATTGGCTATGGCGGCAACATGGGAAAGCGCATGAAGCGCGCTAATAAACTAAATGCAAATGTCGCTTTGATTGTTGGCGAAGATGAAGTGAAGCAAGCGGTGGTGACGCTGCGTCATCTCGATACCGGTGATCAAACTACAGTTGCGATGGCCGATCTTGAATCGCGCCTCGATTTGTATCGCTGAGATCGTCATGAACCTCGATGAAAACCTCAACCGCATTTTGGCGCGGTACGACGAGCTGCAAGCTCTGATGACACAGGCTGGCGGCGGGGGCCAAAGCTTCGTTGCTCAAAGCAGGGAATTCTCGGATCTCGGTCCCCTGGTCGAGCAAATTCAGAAACTCCAAGCCTTGCGCAAGGAAATGTTAGGTGCCGAGCTGTTGGCAAAAGATGCCACCGCTGATGCCGAGTTGCGCGATATGGCAGACGAGGAACTGCGCCGCTTAAAGGCTGAGACCAAACTCCAAGAAGACCAAGTTCAGCTGGCCTTAATCCCCAAAGACGAAGCCGACGCTAAGAACGCTATTTT
>JANLSL010000220.1:0-2479 GCA_031362385.1 Alphaproteobacteria bacterium
TTAAGACGAGGCCGTTTTAAACCAGAAACCATTGGCATCGGCAACCACCTGAATGGCCGACGGCGGTGCAAAATGGGCGGGAATCACCCACGCCCCGGTGTCGGCGACATCGGCTAAGAATTTGGTCCGGGTTTGGCGTGAAAGGGCTGCATCCCAGCAAAACCGGCTGGACCACTGCGGCCGCTCAATCTGCACGGGGTGGTGGATGGTATCACCCACCAGATAGGCGCGCTGTTTGCCGTCGTCGAGCACAAGTACGATGTTCCCCGGCGTATGGCCGGGTGCGGGCATCAGATGCACACCTGGCTCAATCTCGTAGTCGCCCGCCACAATCAGGGCTTGCTTGGCGTCAAGGATGGGCTGCACCGAATCATCCCATGAGTTATGCCGTTTTGGTTCGGTGCGATGAGCGTATTCAGCGTGCTCAACCTCTTTGGTATGCATGACATATTTTGCATTGGGGAATGTGGGCACCCAGCGCCCGTTGAGCAATTTTGTATTCCATCCGACATGGTCAGCATGGAGGTGTGTGCAGAGCACGTGGGTGATCTGTTCAGGCGCAAGGCCTGCGGCTGCGAGGTTGGTGATGAAATCGCCATCGTTACGTTGATGCCACTCAGGCAGTGCGGGGCGGTCTTTATGATTGCCGACACAGGTATCGACCAAAATGATGTTGCGCTTGGTCCGCACGATCAGGCTGTGAAACGACATGATCAGTCGCGTATTGGCGACGTCGACGAAGCGCACGTCTTTCGAGACGCGCGTTTGGGCAAAGGCTTCCGGTGTCGCGTCTGGAAATAAAAAATCCGGAACGCGAAATGGAAAGATCAAATCGACGACGCGCGTGATTTCGAATGGGCCCGGAAGGCGCATGTTATTTTTTAGCCGGAACCGTGAACGCGTAATAGAACGAGGTTGCCTTCTCGCCAGGCCCAAAGGGCCCAGGTACTTTGCGTGAGAACGGCTTGAGACTTTTTAAATAGGCAGCAATCGCCTTAGCATCTTTGTTGTTTAGCACCGCAAAATCGCGCCACGGCATCACGGCGGAAAGAATACGACCATCGGGCCGTACACCGGTGCGAATGGCTGTAATGATTTGAGCTTCAGTCCAGTCGCCAATTCCGGTCTCTTTATCGGGCGTCAGATTCGCACCGTAGTAAATGCCCGCGCCTGGAATTTCATAACCAACTTCACTCCCGCCAAGCGGATTATTAAGATCAGGCTTGCCGAGCAATGCGCCGGGCGTATGGCATTCGGTACACGTCATGATCTCGACCAAATATTTGCCGCGTTCAATGACTGTCTCAGCCTTTGCCAGGGTGGCGAAGGCCATCACAGCAGCGGCAACGATGACTAGCCTTTGAATACTAATGGACATCTTTTTCTCCGAAAAAAGGAAAAGCCGCAGATTAAAATTCAAAACCACTAAAATTCAAAACCAATCGTGCCCATCAGAATATTGGTGCCACGATTTTTCTTATGCAGAACCTGAGCGTTGGAAACATGAGTGATGCCGAAGCCTGCGCGCACCGATTGCACAACACGCGCGGAAAATTGAAAGCCTAAGTGAAACTGCGCGGTGCCACCCAAGAACGTACTATCGCCTTGGTGATAAGCACCGATGGCCGCCGAAGGTTCAAATTCGAATAGCCCGTTACCCCACTGCAACGGCAAGGCAAAGCCACCAAACACCATGCCGCCCTTATCGGTGTTGGCAAACCCGCCGACCAGCGGCTTGATGCCCAGAAATTTTCCACCTAAAAACCCACCGCCACCGAACCCCTCGGCGAAACGATATTGCAAATGAAGGGCCGAGGATTTGTTGTCGTTTGGAATGACGTCGTAAACACCCCCACCAACTGTAAAAACACCTTTATCAGTGGCATGGGCCGATACAGATGCAACCACTGCCGCAGTTGCAGCAAAACACGTGAATAACCAACGCACGAATTAGCCCTTCATCGCCTTCAGCATGGTTTGGCCCAAAGCTGCTGGCGAATCAGCAATATGAAAACCAGCAGCGCGCATGGCTTCAAACTTTGCTGCCGCCGTGCCCTTGCCGCCTGAAACAATGGCCCCGGCATGACCCATGCGACGGCCTGGGGGTGCGGTCACGCCCGCCACGAACCCAACGATGGGCTTTTTCTTCTTGGCCCGGCTATAGAACTCGGCTGCATCTTCTTCGGCACTGCCGCCGATTTCGCCGATCATGATGATCCCTTGGGTGGCGTCATCGGCCAGGAAAAGTTCCAAGCAATCAATAAAGTTGGTGCCATTCACGGGGTCGCCCCCAATTCCAATACAGGTGGTTTGGCCAAGGCCAGTGGCTGTGGTTTGTGCCACGGCTTCATAGGTGAGTGTGCCAGAGCGCGAAACAATCCCGATTTTGCCTTTTTGATGAATATGGCCTGGCATAATGCCGATCTTGCATTCGCCGGGCGTAATAATGCCGGGGCAGTTGGGGCCAATCAGGCGCGTT
>JANLSL010000200.1:0-1616 GCA_031362385.1 Alphaproteobacteria bacterium
GTGGTGATGTTTCATTCGTCAAGCGATCTTGAGCGGCCGTTAACGGCCGATGCGCTGCCGCCGCATCTTGCTCCAAACGACTTTTGGCAGTCTCGAATGACGGCCACATGAAACCTTTGAGGGCGCGCTTTGTCGCAATACTCAGGCCCGCAACAGCAGCGGCCAAAAAAATCACATGCAGCCACCCGGGCAAGCTGGGGAGCATATCGGTGAGAATGACTGCAAGGACGAAACCGGCGATGCTGGCAGGCAGCCACAACCGTGCCCACAGCCGCTCCCATGTGGTGGCGAGCCACGCCGCACCCACACGCAAGCGCAGGGCGGGTGTTAAGCTGGAGAGGCGTGAATCAGGCAAGTTCATGGTCTGAGTTTACGGGGGTTTGGCGCGCGGACGCAATTGCGGCGCTTTAAGAAACCCAGGCCGGAAGTTGCTCAAGTGCGGTCATTTCCTCAAGCGTCGGGCGACGGCGCACGATGGCCCATTTATCGCCATCGACCAACACTTCAGGCACCAGGGGCCGCGTGTTGTAGGTCGACGACATGGATGCGCCGTATGCCCCTGCAGTGAGAAAGGCGACCAAATCACCTTCACTCAATGCGGGTAATGTAACATCAGATGCGAATTTATCTGAGGACTCGCATACCGGTCCGACAATTTCGTACGTCATTTGTTTGGCAGTCGGGGCGGGCTCACGCACCGGAATAATTTCGTGGCGCGCGTCATACATCGCTGGGCGCATCAGGTCGTTCATGCCTGCATCGAGAATGGCAAAATTTTTGGTCGTGCCGTTTTTCAACACAATCACTTTGCTGACCAAAATTCCGGCATTACCAACAATCAGGCGGCCTGGCTCAAATGATAAATGACAGCCAAGGTTGCTAAACACGCGCGTGACCATGGCGCCATAAGCAGCGGGCAGGGGTGGCGCATCACTTGATGAGTCATATGGCACGCCCAATCCGCCCCCGAGATCGAGATGGTCGATGTTCAGGCCATCGGCGCGCAACATCAGCGCCAAATCGCGCACCCGCACAAAGGCCGCTTCGAACGGCTTCAAATCAGTAATTTGCGAACCAATGTGTACTGCGATGGCGCGCGGATCTAAGCCCGGCAAAGCTTTGGCTTTGCGATAAAGCGCTGGCGCTAACGTCCACTCAATGCCGAACTTGTTTTCTTTTTTGCCGGTCGTAATTTTAGCGTGCGTGTTCGCGTCGACGTCGGGGTTAACGCGCAAAGCCACGCGTATTTTCCGCCCCGCCGCAACAGCAATTTTATTCAGGGCATGCATCTCGCTTTCGGATTCAATATTGACCTGACCGATTCCAAGATCGACCGCGAGCGCAAGCTCCTCAGTTGTTTTTCCAACACCTGAGAACACAATATCTTTCGGCTTGGCCCCGGCTTTCAGCGCAAGCAGAATCTCTCCGCCCGAAACCACATCAAAGCCAGCGCCCAAGTTGGCCAAGGTGCGTAAAACCGCAAGATTGCAATTGGACTTCATGGCAAAATGCACCGAGACATCGGTGCTGCCAAAGGCCTCGCGGAAAACACGGATGTGGCGGCTCAAGGTCGCTGTTGAATAACAATAAAACGGTGTGCCGACTTTTTGAGCCAC
>JANLSL010000291.1:0-6774 GCA_031362385.1 Alphaproteobacteria bacterium
CTCTTTGGGCAACGCTGGCTGAGCTGCAGCGTTCTTGGCTGTTGGCTTCTTGGCTTGCGCTGGCTTTGCCTTGGGCTTTTTTGCAGACGTCTTGCTCTTGTTCTTTTTGGGGGCCATGACCTTCTCACATTTATTTTTAAGAATTGCCGAGACTTTGCCGCAATTGACTTGTAATGCCAGCAGTCGCGGCCACTCAATCAGATACCATTAACATACCAATGCCCGGCAAGAATAACGACGCAAAAGCGACAGACGGCAAGCCTGCGAAAAAGCCCAAGACCCCAAAGCTACTCGCCTCAAAGCAGGGCTCATGGGTATGGCGATGGGTCTCTAACATCCTGGCCCTCGGTGTCTGGGCTGGCGTCGGTGCAGGCTTTATCTTGGCGGGCCTAGCGCTGAGTTTGCCGCCAATTGATTCAGCCTCCCTCACGCGGCGGCCCAACATCGTTGTGCTTGATTCGCAAGGCCAGGAAATTGGCAGTTTTGGCGATATCTACGGTGCTAGCGTCGCGCTGAAAGATTTACCCGCTTATCTGCCTGCCGCCGTCGTGGCGGTGGAAGATCGGCGCTTCTACCAGCACTTTGGCATCGATCTGCGGGGGCTGTTGCGCGCCTTCATCGCCAATGCCCAAGCCAAAGGCGTTGTGCAGGGCGGCTCGACGATCACCCAGCAGGTGGCGAAGAACTTATTTCTGACGCCCGAACGCACCCTCACCCGCAAACTGCGCGAAATGATGCTGGCCCTGTGGCTGGAGCGTAATTTTACGAAAGATGAGATTCTGACCATCTACCTGAACCGCGTGTATTTGGGTGCTGGAACTTATGGCGTCGAGGCCGCCGCACAGCGTTACTTTGGGCGCGCCGCCAAAGACGTGGACGTTTATCAATCGGCGGTATTGGCGGGCCTGCTGAAAGCGCCGTCGCGCTACAACCCTACCAATGACACTGATCTGGCCAAACGCCGTGCTGAGGTTGTGCTGAGAACGATGGTCGAAACTGGCGCGCTCACAGAAGCACAATCAAAAACTGCCCAGCAAAATGCCACCCGCGTCCTTAAAAATGCATCTGCCAAGCGTGCGCTGCGCGCGCGTTATTTCGCCGACTGGATTTTATCGCAGCTTGATTCCTTCGTGGGCACCATTGACCGCGACCTCGTTGTTCGCACCACCTTAAATGCAGCCAATCAGGCTGCTGCCGAGGTGGCCCTTGCGCATCATCTCGACATCTCAGGCAAAACCCAAAATGTGGGCGAGGGTGCCGTGCTGTCATTAGCCCCCGATGGCGCAGTGCGCGCCATGGTCGGGGGGCGCGATTATGCCGACAGTCAATTCAACCGCGTCACCCAAGCGCTGCGTCAGCCGGGCTCGGCGTTTAAGCCCTTTGTGTATTTGGCAGCGCTGGATGCGGGATATAAACCCGATGATCTGGTGACTGATGGGCCCATTAATATTGGGGGGTGGAAGCCTCAAAATTTCTCGGGCAAATATTTAGGACCCATTAGTGTGCAAGATGCGTTAGCAGAATCGATCAACACCGTTGCGGTACGCTTGGCACAAGCTGTCGGCCCCAAGGCAGTTGTAAATTCTGCGCACCGGCTGGGTATTACTTCAGACTTAAAACCCGAACTCTCACTGGCGCTGGGAACCGGCGAGGTGACATTGTTAGAGCTCACTTCAGCTTATGCACCATTCGCCAATGGCGGCATCGCCGTTCTGCCCTATGGCATCACCCAGATTCAGGGCCGCGATGGTGACATTCTATACCAGCGCCAGGGCAGTGAACTTGACCGGGTGATTTCAGCCGAACGAGTTGCGACCATGAACCAACTGATGCGCGGCGTGATTGACCGGGGCACTGGCAAGGCTGCCGCTTTTGGGTTTCCAGCCGCTGGCAAAACCGGCACCAGCTCAGATTTTCGCGACGCCTGGTTCGTGGGCTTTACGGCCGAGCTGATCACGGGCGTGTGGGTTGGCAACGATGATGGTGCCAATATGAAAGGCGTCACAGGCGGGGCGCTGCCTGCGCGGGTCTGGCACGATGTGATGGCCGCAGCTCATAAAGATCACGAACCGCAAGACCTGCCGGGGCTTGGCACCGACGACAATGTTTTTGCCAAATTTTGGCAATCAGTGATTGGCGATTAACGTGGCCCTGCGTTCGGCCGGAAGAACAACGCCGTAAAAAACGACAACCGCCACCGTTGCGGTACAGACAATAACTGCAAATAATGGTGCGGTCGTGCCGTTGAACATCACACCAACGACTGCTCCGACAATGGCCCCAAGGCTCATTTGAATAAAGCTGGCCACGCTTGAGGCGGTGCCGGCCATTTCAGGAAATGGGCCCAGTGCGCCTGCGGTGGCGTTGGGGAATACCAAAGCACATGCAAAGAACACCAGCGACACCGGCGCAATCACAGCCGGTATGGTCACGATCCCGGCCAGTGCGAGCCCCAGGCCAATCACGCCAGCCGACAGCCCCAGCCACACGCCAGCTTTCATCATGCCAAGGATACCTATTTTTTTAGTCAGCCGCCCGCCGATCAATGAGCCACTCACAAAACCGCCAGCAACAAACAAAAAAAGAAATCCAAATTTTTCAGGTGCGACACCCAGCACACCGATGACGACGAAGGCGCCGCCTGAAATAAAGCTAAAGAGCCCACCGTATGAAAACCCAGATGTCATGGCGTAACCCAAGAAGGCGCGGTGGCGCAGCAGTCGTACGACATTGCGGGCCAAGCTGGTCGGATTGGTAGCGTGTGGGTTCAGGTGCGTGTTGGTTTCGCCCAACATGAATGTCGCCGCCACGCTCAGTGCCGCACCCAATCCAGCCAGAGCAAAAAACTGCCCGCGCCAGCCAAAGGCCAGATGAATCCACCCGCCCATGATAGGCGCAACTGCGGGGGCTAAGGCCATTGCACTTGCCATGTATGACATGATGCGCGCGCCATCTTCCCGGGCGAACAAGTCACGCACCACCGCGCGCGATAACACCGCCCCGGCACATCCGCCCAGGGCTTCGACGAAACGCAAAGCGATCAACAATTCGATGCTATCCACAAAGGCGCAGGCCAAACTGGCAATCGTATAGAACACCATTCCCGTGAGCAGAGCCGGGCGGCGGCCAAAGCGGTCTGACACCGGGCCATAAAACAGCGTGCCGACAGCAAATCCTGCGATGAAGAAGCTCAAGGTCAGTTGGGCTTGTGAAACGGATGCCCCAAACACGTCGCCAATGGTCGGGAGTGACGGCAAATACAAATCCGTCGACACCGGGCCGATGGCAACGAGCACTGTCAGCAACACTACTATTGTGGTTGTTGAGCGCGATTGACCCATAGATGTTGTGCCTTAAGTTCTAGCGCAGCCTAAAATGACCGTTTTTAGGCTTTTTTGCCCGCAGAGTGGATGATTTTAGATAGTCAGCCTGTTTTTGCAGGGGCGGTCAAGTAACGAACTGAAAACAAATGCGAATTTCGATTCCTCCACATTGTGTGGAAAACCTCTGCCCACTGAGTGAAAGCGTAATGAGTAGTTCATGACCCTTTAGGCCTCTTAAAAGAAATAAAAAGAATCAAGCGGCCCACTTTAACGAAAGTTAATTTTTGTTGCCCTCTTTTGACCAGCCTGGATAATCAGGACCATCAGCGCCTGGCACAAATAAAGGCGCGTTTTGAGGAGCTGAGGATAAAGCCGAAGTGGCAACCTCACTCTCCAGGAAGGGCCGCCCCGCTTTCTTAATACTTCGCTGGGTAAGGTTCTCCGGATCGCCAAAGTCCCCACGTTCACCGGCCAGAGGTCGGGAGGGGTGGCGGTCGTCAAGGGTCGCAGTGATGAGCCCAGGGATGGGTTACGGCGGAAAGCCGCCGCTACGTTAATTGTTTTGATTTTGAACGAGGAGCGTTTGCATGACCCTCATGCATTTGATGCTGCGCCGATTTTCGGCCGCGCACCACCGATGGTGGTCGCCGTTATCCGTTCTTGCCGCCCTGGTGGCGGCGGTGGCTGCCGCCATTTCTCCGGTTGGCGCCCTTGCCCGGGACATCCCGGATGACCTTCAAATCGATTTTTCCAGCATTGTTGTTTCCAAGGACGAACTCGTTTGCTTAGCCCTCAATGATTATTGGGAAGCGCGGAGCGAAGTTTTTGCCGGGCGTATTGCTGTGGCGCGCGTTGTTCTCAACCGCGCAATGGACGCGCGTTATCCCTCTAACATTTGTGATGTCGTCAAGCAGTCGCGTAACGGTGCAATGCATAAGTGCCAATTCTCGTGGTACTGCGATGGCAAAACCGACGTGCCCTACGATCCGAAGGTGTGGCGCGATTCGGTCAAAATTGCCGCTGCGGTTTTGCAAAAAGATTCATCGATCATTGATCCGACCGATGGCGCACTTTGGTACCACGCCGACTTTATCCGCCCGTCCTGGGCCATGGGCTACGAGTCCACAACGATTATCGGTACACACGTTTTTTACCGCGAGCCGATTGAAATGGGCGATACGCCTCACCGCAAGCCATTTGTGGAACGGATGAATGCGTTTGCTGATTTTGTAAAAATTCGCAAAACCGGCGGTACACGCACAGTCGCTTCACGCTAACTATTTGTTGGAGCATCGCTTTTGCCGAAAACCGGAAGCCCACTTTTCGCCGCGATGCTCTAAATATAACTATGTAAGCGTGCGCCGTGGCGGCGCAACCATGCGCGCGGTGTTTTAATATCACCGGCGAGCGATTCCACCACCGCCCAAAACGCCTTGCTGTGGTTCATGTGTTTAAGGTGCGCAACTTCGTGGGCAACCACATAGGCGGCCACTTCACGCGGGGCAAACATCAGCCGCCACGATAGCGATAACCGCCCCGCGCGTGTACAGCTGCCCCAGCGCGCTTTGGTATCGCGCACCGAAATGTGTGTGACTTTCACATTCAATTGCCCTGCAAAATCGCGCGCCCATGCGGCAAAGGCATTGCGCGCTTCTTCTTTCAGCCAATCCTTGAAGCGCCGCGCAAAATGTTCTGCTTTGCCTGAAATAAAAATCGTCTCATTCTCGCGCCACACACCACGCTGGGCCCCTGGATGGGCCACAACAGAGTATTCAGCGCCGAGAATCGAAATGCGCACTCCATCAGTAAAGAGCGTGCGCGGTGGCAACTGGGCAAGCTGGCGTTCAATCCAGCCGCGTTTGTCCGCCAGGAATGAAGCAACCAGACTATCGCTGGCACGTTTGGGGCGCACCAGCACGACGCAGCTTTGGGCCATATCAACGCGTAAACTCATTCGCCGTGCGCGCGGACTGATCACCGTCACCACGCCGTCACGCGAAACCATATCCATCAATAGTCTTTCCACGGAACGATATGCTGAACCAATGATCCTGCAGCTCGTTCAGAAGTAATGCGCCCCCGCACTGAAATTTTCGCCTCGTGCACAGTGTTGGGATCACCGCTGATGAGTGGATGCCATGAGGCTAGGTCTTTTCCCTCATGGACCAGTCGATACCCACACGTGGTGGGCAGCCATTCTAATTGGGCCACAGAGTCGGGGGTCAACACGACGCAATCAGGCACTAAAGTTTTTCGCCGTGCATAATTCGAGCACTGACACGTTTCATGGTCCAGCAGTCGGCAGGCCACGTTGGTAATTTTAAGCTTGATGCCTTTGATTTGAACTTTGTGCAAACAACACTTGCCACAGCCGTCGCACAAACTTTCCCATTCCGAATCTGACATCTCTTTCAGAGATTTTGTTTTCCAGAAGGGTTTTGCGGAAGGGGTTGTCATGAAAAAATTAACGTGTGACGGAGAGGTCTTGGCGAATGCGCGCGGCGATTTGTTGGGCGGTGGCATCGGGCTTGAAATGGGTCACGTAGACGCCCTGGCGGTCCATGAAATAAACAAAACCTGAGTGATCAACCGTATACTCACCCGGCGCGGTTTCTGGCTTTTTCTTGAAATAGACCCGGTAAGCATTTGCAGCCTCGCGCACCTGCTCCACTGTTCCGGTCAGTGCGACGAGGCGCGGATGAAAATTCGCTGCATAGTCGGCTAGGGCTGTTGTTGTGTCGCGTTCCGGGTCGAAGGTGATAAACACCGGCACAACGTCATCGCCAGCAGGGCCCGCCATTTCCAGTGCCTGGGTCATGGTCGCAAGGGTCAACGGGCAGATGTCGGGGCAATGTGTGAAGCCAAAATATATTAAACTATATTTGCCCTTCAGTTGTTCGGATGAAAAGCCGCTTCCCTTTTGATCGACCAGTGTAAATGCGCCGCCAATAGATGCGACGCCACTGATGACCTGCACAGCAGGCCGCGTGGGGCGCAATCCTGGAAAATACATGGCCAGCAGCAACACTGTGCCGCAGAAAATAATCGCCGGAATGATGAATTGTTTGGGCTTCATGTTCTCGTCTTTTGATCTTGGCTATTTCAACGCCTTCAGACGGCGATCCAAATCAACGGCCAAAGCACCTTGGGCCGTGGCGCGTGCGGTCGTCCAATCTTTGCGTGCGGCGGCGCCGTCGCCCGCCTTGAAAGCGTTGAGGCCACGCACAAACAAGGCCTCAGGCTGCTCGGGCGCTAGTTTTAAAATCTCAGCGCTGGTTTTTATCAGCGCATTTGGCAATGGTGCAGAGCCATTGAGATCGGTTTCCGACACCACAGCGCCCAGGTAATTGAGCTTAGGTTCAATTTCGCCAGGCTTTAATGCCATGGCTTTTTCGAACGCACCTTTGGCACCTGAAGTGTTACGCAGCACGGTGTACGAACGCCCCAACAT
>JANLSL010000302.1:0-8392 GCA_031362385.1 Alphaproteobacteria bacterium
AGTCGCAGCAATGAACCGGTTCTCGATCTCCATGGCTGCGATGGTGTTGGCCGCAACCGTGAACTCTGCGGGCGCGCAAAATTTTGAACAAGCCCCTGGCACCAAAATCAAAATCGATCTCAGCGCAATGCCGGCACCCTATTCACCGCCCAGTCCGGCCAATTCATCACGCACGATTCCGCGGGCCCCAGACGCTCTGCCCAAGGCGATGGCTGGTTTTAAAGTCAATCTTTTTGCCGAGGGTTTGGCCGACGCGCGCAATATGATGACGGCCCCCAACGGTGATATTTTTGTCGCGGCACAAAGTGCCGGTAAAATTTTAGTGCTGCGTGACGATAACGGCGATGGCAAAGCCGAGAAAACTGAGGTCTTCGCTGAAGGGTTTCGCGGACCCTTTGGTCTTGCGATGGGTAAAGACTTTGTTTTGGTGGGCGATACAACAGCAGTGTGGCGCTTGCCATATAAAACCGGTGACATGAAAGCTAGCGCACCCGCAGCGCAAGTCACTAAAGAGGGCGCGTTGGCCGACCCGGCCGGGCATTCCACCCGCGCGGTTGCACTCCATCCTGATGGCACAAAGTTTTATGTCGCCATCGGCTCACGCGGCAATATCAATGAAGAGCCGGCACCGCGCGCCACTATTCAAGAATTCAAAATCGATGGCTCAGGCCAGCGCACATTTGCAACCGGTTTGCGCAACGCGGTGGGCACCGCGTTTTATCCGGGCACGAATGACATCTACACGGTTGTGAACGAACGTGATGGTTTGGGCGAAGAACTGGTGCCCGATTACCTCACAAAAGTAATCGACGGTGGGTTCTATGGCTGGCCCTATAGCTACATGGGTAAAAACCCGCAGCGCGATCCGGCAGGCAATCCACAACGTGATTTTGCCAAACTCAGGCCTGACCTGGTTGAAAAGACAATTGTGCCAGACACACCCATTCGCTCGCATTCAGCGCCGGTGGGCTTAACGTTCTCCACCGGAACATCATTCCCGAAAGAATTTCAAGGCGGCGCATTTGTTGGCTTACACGGCTCGTGGAATGCGGCTCAAGCGCGCGGCTACAATGTGGTCTATGTGCCGTGGGTCAATGGCAAAGCAGCCGACTACTATATTGTCTTCGTGTCGGGCTTTTGGAGCCAAGGCGAAAAGAAAGCCGAAGTGTGGGGCCGCCCCTCAGGCGTCACCATTGCCAAAGATGGCAGCCTGCTGGTCGCCGATGATGTGGGCGATGTGGTCTGGCGCGTCAGCGCCGCAAAATAAGGACAAACAGAATGTCTGCTGAACCAAACCCACCTAACAAAGCCGCTGTCGCGGCATTCTGGGAAGCGTGTAAACGCGCGCGCCCTGATCTCAAACTTGGCACCGACTATCGGACACGCCTGATTGGCGGCTCGGCTGACATGAACAACATCATTTTAAACTTAATCGCCACGGGGCAAAAAACCGGCACGTTTCCATTACCCTGGCAGTTGGAAAAAATGGGCGAACAGATTCCAAAGCCCGGTGACTGTACCATTCAGGTCGACTTTCACGGCGCACCTCAGCTTGTCGTGCGCACAACATCGATTGAAACTGTGGCGTTTAAGAATATCACCGGTGAACACACTTCCATCGATGGTCCGACAGTGCGTGACTTAGCCGTGTGGCGGGGTATTCATATCCCCTATTACACAGGCGTTTTGGCAAAGTTAGGCTTAGCCTTTTCAGAAGACATGCCAACGTGTGTTGAACGTTTCGAATTAATTTATAAACCCTAGAGAGCCTTCCTAAACGTCAAACTGTAGCGCCCGTTGATATCGGGCAGCGGGCTTGTGCCCGGATAAATTTTTCGCACACCGTGAAAGTACAAGCGGCTGTCGCCGCCCATGATCATCACATCGCCCGAGCGCACAATGATCGCGGTGGTTTTGTCGGCGCGCTTTGGCCCGCCCACCAGAAAATCCGCATCATCACCTAAGCACATCGTAACGATGGGCTGAGCGAAATCTTTTTCATCGCGGTCTTGGTGCAGTCCCATCTTGGCTCCGTCGCCATAAAAGTTGATCAAACAGGCATCGGGCACAAACGCAGGCCACGGTGTGCCCCGCACCGCCATCTCGACGGCCCGCAAAAAAACCGCAGGCAGGACGGGCCATGGCTTTTGGGTGGTCGGGTTGATGGTCTCGTAGCGATAGCCTGCCGCATCACTCCACCATCCAGCCGCACCACAATTTGTCATGGCGGCTGAGGTGGTGCCGCCATTTTTAGTACGGACTTTAGTAAGGGGTGCCGCGATCTCGATTTCACAAATCAGTGCCAAAAAGGTGGTTTGCAGGGCCAAATCGAGTTGTTTTGGCCTCGAAAAGAATCCTTCAGGCAGATTGGGGCCGAAAAGATCATCAGAATAAGCGGCTTGAGGGCTCATGGCAGGGCACATGCGACTCGAACAAGTCCCAAAATGGGCGAAAACTAGGGGAATAGACTCGAAAAAGCCCCCAGCACCGCGCAAAAAGCGCGTTTGCGCTGTTGCGGGGGTTGAAGGCCCCCCTATATAACCCCCGAACTTCAGGAGCGCGACCTTCCAGTCGTCGGGTTCGGAGAAATGCTGGTTTTTCAAACCGGTACCGGCCCCTGACTGGTGAGAACGCGTCCCCCGGAATGAACCTTAAAACCACACCCAAGGGGACATCCGCTTACGCCACGCTAGGGTTTCGCCACGCTAGGGTTTCGGATGTCTGCCGCTACGAAAAGGAAACGTTATGGGCAAAGTCATTGGTATCGATCTTGGAACAACCAATTCGTGCGTTGCGATCATGGAGGGCAAAAACCCCAAGGTGATCGAGAACGCTGAGGGTGCGCGCACCACACCATCCATTGTCGCCTTCACCGATTCGGGCGAACGGCTGATGGGTCAGCCTGCCAAACGTCAGGGTGTGACAAACCCCGAAGCAACGCTGTTTGCAATCAAGCGCCTCATGGGCCGTCGTTTTGATGACGCGATGGTCGAAAAAAGCAAAAAGCTTGTCCCCTATAAAATCGTGAAGGGTGATAACGGCGACGCATGGGTTGAAGTGCGCGGCGAAAAGCACGCGCCCAGCCAAATCTCAGCTCAAACGCTGATCAAGATGAAAGAAACCGCCGAAGCCTATCTCGGCGAAAAAGTAACCGAAGCGGTGATCACCGTTCCGGCATACTTCAACGACAGCCAGCGCCAAGCCACCAAGGACGCAGGCAAAATCGCTGGCCTAACTGTGCTGCGCTTTATCAACGAGCCAACTGCTGCGGCACTTGCGTATGGGTTGGATAAAAAGAAACACGGCACCATCGCAGTCTATGACTTGGGCGGCGGCACGTTCGACGTATCGATTCTGGAAATCGGCGACGGCGTATTTGAAGTTAAATCCACCAACGGCGACACCTTCTTGGGCGGCGAAGATTTCGACGCGCGCATCATTGATTACCTCGCCGAAGAATTCAAAAAAGAAAACACGATTGATTTGCGCAATGACAAACTTGCTCTGCAGCGTCTGAAAGAAGCCGCTGAAAAAGCCAAGATCGAATTGTCGAGCGCGCTGCAAACGGAAGTGAACTTACCGTTCATCACCGCCGATCAAAACGGACCCAAGCACCTCAACATCAAGCTGACGCGCGCTAAGCTTGAGGCTTTGGTTGATGATTTGATTCAAAAAACCATCGAGCCCTGCAGACAAGCGCTGAAAGATGCAGGCCTCAAAGCCAGCGAGATCGATGAGGTTGTCCTGGTCGGCGGCATGATCCGCATGCCCAAAGTGCAAGAAGTCGTGAAGCAGTTCTTTGGTCGCGAGCCCCACAAGGGTGTGAACCCTGATGAAGTGGTGGCCATTGGGGCGGCCATTCAAGCGGGCGTGCTGAAGGGCGAAGTCAAAGACGTTCTGTTGCTCGATGTCACGCCACTGTCATTGGGTATCGAAACGCTGGGCGGTGTGTTCACACGCCTGATCGAACGCAACACCACCATTCCCACGCGCAAAAGCCAAGTGTTCTCAACGGCTGAGGACAACCAAACTGCCGTGACGATTCGCGTGTTCCAAGGCGAACGCGAAATGGCCTCTGATAATAAATTGTTGGGTCAATTTGACTTGGTTGGCATTCCGCCTGCAGCGCGCGGCGTACCGCAAGTTGAAGTCACCTTCGACATCGACGCCAACGGTATTGTCAATGTTTCGGCTAAAGACAAAGCCACCAACAAAGAACAGCAAATCCGCATTCAAGCGTCGGGCGGTCTGTCAGACGACGACATCAAGAAGATGGTCAAAGACGCCGAAGCACACGCTGACGAAGACAAAAAGCGCCGCGAAGCCGTTGATGCCCGCAATCAAGCCGACAGCCTTGCACACTCAACTGAGAAAAGCCTGAAAGAACATGGCGATAAGCTTCCTCCGGCCGATAAGACCGAGATCGAAGAAAAACTCAAAGCCGTGCGCGATGTGCTGGACTCGGGCGATGCTGAAAAAATCAAGGAAGCCACCAATGCCTTAATGCAGGCCTCCATGAAAATGGGCGAAGCCATGTACAAGTCTGACCCCGGTGCCGCAGCCGCTGGCGAAGCAGCTGGTGCGGGGTCTGATGAAAAGAAAGATGACGTGGTCGATGCTGACTTCGAAGAAGTCGACAAGGACAAAAAATAACTGCATCGGGGATTTTCGATGCGGAGGGGACTTTCAAGTTATCACTCCGATGTCATCACCCGGTTTAACCGGGTGATCCATCGTGCAATTCGCTCCGGTCGAATTGGGCTCAAGATGGATCGCCCAATCAAGTCGGGCGATGACACCATTTACTTTTGATCGCGAATCATGGCGAAGCAGGATTATTACGAGCTGCTTGGTGTTACGAAGGGCGCGGCCCTTGATGACATCAAAAAAGCCTATCGCAAACTAGCCATGCAGCATCACCCCGATCGCAATCCGGGTGATAAAGCGGCGGAAGGAAAATTCCGCGAGATCAACGAAGCTTACGACATTCTAAAAGATGAGCAAAAGCGCGCCGCTTACGACCGGTATGGTCATGCTGCGTTCGAGCAAGGCAATGCAGCGGGGGCTGGCGGCTTTGGCTTTGGCGGCTTTGCCGATATTTTTGATGAGATGTTTGGTGACGTCATGGGTGGCGGGGCCCGGCGTGGGGGCCGTAGCGCCGCGCGCGGGCAAGATCTTCGCTACAACATGGAGATCACGCTTGAAGAAGCATTCCACGGCAAGAAAGCCAAAATAACCGTTCCATCAAACATTGCCTGCGTGTCGTGTAAGGGCTCGGGCGGTAAAAATGGCGCCGCACCCAAAGCATGCCCCACCTGTCGGGGTGCGGGTAAAGTACGCAGTCAGCAGGGTTTTTTTACAATCGAACGCGCCTGCCCGATGTGCCAAGGCGCTGGCCAAGTGATCTCTGATCCGTGCCCCACCTGCCAAGGGGCTGGCCGCACGCGCAAAGAAAAATCGCTTGAGGTCACGATACCGCCAGGCGTTGAAGAGGGGACGCGCATTCGATTGTCATCAGAAGGCGAAATTGGTTTGGCAGGCGCGCCGCCGGGCGACCTATACATTTTCCTGGCCATTCAACCCCACCGCATGTTCCAGCGCGATGGGGCTAATTTATTCATGCGTATGCCGGTGGCCATGAGCACCGCAGCATTGGGTGGTGAAGTGGAAGTGCCGGCCATTGATGGTTCGCGTGTTAAAGTGACAATCCCCAAGGGCTGTCAGCACGGCCATCGTTTCCGTATTAAAGGCAAGGGCATGACGGTGTTGCGCTCGGCCGCACGGGGTGATTTTTTCTTGGAATCTGCGGTCGAGGTGCCGATCAACCTGACCGATAAGCAGAAGAAATTGCTTCAGGAATTTGAGAAAGAAAGCGACCGCAAAACCGACAGCCCCGAAACCCAAGGCTTCTTCGACCGGGTCAAAGAATTCCTCGACGAGCTGGCGAAGTAGACGATTTAGAAATAATTTCAGCCAAAGAAAAAGCCCGGTACTTTTGGTACCGGGCTAAATCATGACAAAAATCTCAGCCTAAGTTAGGCGAGCTTCAGGTTCGCAGCAGCGTTCTTGCCGCGCTCGCTGACGATGTCGTAGCTGACTTTTTGGCCTTCATTGAGGGTGCTCAAGCCAGCACGTTCAACGGCGCTGATATGAACGAACACGTCTTTGTCGCCGTCGCTGGGTTGAATAAAACCAAAGCCTTTTGTGGCGTTAAACCACTTTACTGTTCCGCTGGCCATCTTGGCCTCCTTTAGAAAACGCAGAATTGCGTATGTTGAGCCGCGCGAACATCGCGAAGCCCGCTGATCCGAATCCAGCGTTGTCTTGGGAATGGCCCGAAAAGGGCATTTAGCAAGGCTAGACGTAGAACTCGTGCGGCCTTTATATAGCGAGATTCTTGAAAAGTTCAATTCCTATCGGTGCGCGGGGCCCGGTCGTCGGCCATTTTGCCCTCAAGAATGGCTTAAAACGGGGAAATTTCCCCGATCTTGGGGTGCGAAGCCCACCCTAAACGTTAGATTGTGACCAAAAACGAACTAAATTCTGGAGAGTCCATGACCTTAGCGCCCAACTCAGCGGCCCGCCTTAAGATTGGTATTATCGGCTGTGCCGGGCGCATGGGCCGGATGCTCATCCAAGAAGTGCTCGCCACCCCAGGCTGTGAACTGGTCGGCGGCACCGAACCGGTTGGCTCTAATATAGATACTGATATGGGCCTGTTGGTGGGTCCCAAGGCCATTGGGATTAAAATTACCTCTGATACAGCAGCTTTATTTGCCGGCGTTGATGCGGTGATCGATTTCACAGTTCCGGCAGCAACTCTTCATCATGCATCGTTGGCTGCGCGCACTGGCAAAATTCTGATCGCGGGCACCACCGGGTTGGATGCAGACATTGTTGCCGCCTTGCGCACCGCCGGGCAAAAAACCGCTGTAGTATTTGCGCCCAACTTTAGCATTGGTGTGAACGTGATGTTTGCGCTGACAGAAAAAGTCGCTGCCACTTTGGGCCCCGACTACGATCTCGACATTCTTGAAATGCATCATCGCCACAAGGTTGATGCACCCTCTGGCACTGCGCTTGGTTTAGGCGAGGCAGCTGCGCGTGGACGCAATGTGAAGCTGTCGGATGTTTGGCGCAAGGCGCGCGACGGCCAGGTGGGGCCGCGCGCCACTGGCGAAATTGGTTTTGCTACTTTACGCGGGGGCGACGTGGTGGGCGATCACACCGTCATGTTTGCCGCCGATGGCGAACGCTTTGAGTTGACACACAAAGCATCATCGCGCGGCGTGTTCGCTAAGGGTGCGGTGCGTGCTGCACTGTGGGCGAAGGGGCGCGGGCCCGGCTTTTACTCAATGCGTGATGTGTTGGGGATATGAAGCCAGTAAACGTTGCTGCATTTTACAGCCGCCTCAGGGATTTAAATCCCGAGCCGACGACCGAACTTAAATCAGTCAATGCGTATACGCTGTTAGTTGCCGTTGTGCTTTCTGCACAAGCCACCGATGTCGGCGTGAATAAAGCAACCGGTCCGTTGTTTAAAGTGGTTGATACGCCTGAAAAAATGCTGGCGCTGGGCGAAGCAGGCCTGAAGACGTATATCAAAACGATTGGCCTGTTTAATACCAAGGCCAAAAACGTCATCGCGCTGTCAAAGATATTGGTCGAACAGCACACCAGCCAAGTGCCGCGCACGCGCGATGAACTTGAAAAGCTTCCGGGTGTGGGGCGCAAAACCGCTAACGTCGTGCTCAATGTCGCCTTTGGCGAACACACCATTGCCGTAGACACGCATATTTTTCGTGTTGGTAATCGCACAGGACTCGCACCTGGAAAAACACCGCTGCATGTGGAAGAAAAATTAGAAAAGGCAACGCCAGCGGAATTCAAACGCCACGCGCATCATTGGTTGATTTTACACGGCCGCTATATTTGCAAAGCTAGGTCACCGGACTGCTGGCGCTGTGTGGTGACTGAACTTTGTGCGTTCAAACCCAAAACTCCAGCGCCTGATTCAAAAGAGGCGAAGGCCAAGAAAATAAAAAAGAAGACTTAAACTTCGAGGACCGAAACTGTGCCCGACAACTTGGCGCCGTTGGCGACGCCGACACTTTGATACGAGATTGTGCCGTGAACCGCGGCACCCGCCGAAATATCTAAGTGGCCATGTACAATGAGGGTGCCGTTAAACGAACCGCACACCGTCGCACTTTGTACTTCGGCTTTGCCCGCAACTTTACCACAGGCGGCAATTTCTAAAACGCTTACACCGGTCATGATGGCGTCGACTTCGCCTTCCACAACAAGGCGCTCGCACCCGGAAATTTCGCCGGTCACTTTAATGTGTTTACCGATATTGAATTTCTTGCTGTCGTGGGCAGCGTCAAGTGCC
>JANLSL010000329.1:0-3858 GCA_031362385.1 Alphaproteobacteria bacterium
TGGTTGTTGAGACGTGGGAGAACACGCGCCAAGTTACGGTGCCTGTGTTGATGACGCGCAATTCAAGCAGCATCCTGCTTAGTCACACCGATGCGTTGATTGCTAAAGGGTTGCCTGGGAATTTCACCATTCTCTCCTGCGATAGCGCGACGCGCTTCAAGGTGCAAATCGAAGCTGTGAAACAACGCCTCGCTTTGCAAACACCACGCCCGGCACCTGATGATCACAACACCAGCACCAAGCGCATTCAAAATTTCTATGCCGCCACGCGGGGCGGGCAATTGCGGATTCGTGGAAATTTAGCTGGCAAGGAGCGGCCCATCTTGGCGCTGCATGACCCGGCAGGATCGTCGCGTTTGGTCGAGCCGATTATTGCGCCCTACCTGAGCCAACGTCCCATCATAGCGCTAGATCTGCCGGGGAATAGTGAGTCTGACAACGTGATTGACCCCACCAACATCACTTCGGCTGGTTATGCCGAAATTGTGATTGAAGCGTTGAAATCTATCGGCGTGGCTGAGGTTGATGTGATTGGGCGCTACTCGGGCGGGCCGATTGGTTTGGAGATGAGCTTCCAAGCCCCGGCACTGGTGAAGCATCTGGTGATGGCGGGTGTGGGCATTTATGAAGGCGACGAGCAAACGCGCTTGCTGCAAAACTACACGCCTTCCATCGCGCCACAATGGGACGGTGGGCATTTGGTCAGGGCGTGGGCGATCATGCGTGACCAAGGTTTGTTCTGGCCCTGGTTCAACCGCACCAAAGACGGCGTGTTGTGGAACGACAACGCCATTGACGTGGCAATGATTCACGTGCGCGTGATGGAAATGCTGAAAATCGGCGATCAGTATCAAAAAGCCTACGCCGCCATGTGGACCTACCCGATGCGCGAGCGCTTGGCCCAAACAAAAGTGCCAACCCTGTTCGCGGTACCACAGTGGGAGCCGATTTATGCCAAGAGTGCGCAATGCGCGCGGCTTGCGCCGGGCAGTCGCACGGCTGACTTAGCCCCCGGTATGGCCGACTGGCATAAGGTTCTCAGCCCGTTCTTTGATGCCTAAATCAGGCCCCTCGACGCCCTTGACGCGGGCTGATTTGGCCCCAAAATAGGGGGTATGGCGCGGTTCATGATGAACGGGCCAACCACAGTCTCGCTCAGCAAGGAGGGGACAGCGCATGACGAGAGTTTCAGTTTTTTCAAGCCCGTTGTTGCTGGGCTTTGATCATATCGAGCGCGTGCTCGACCGCGTTACCAAAACGGCGGCGGAAGGCTACCCGCCTTACAACATCGAACAAACCAGTGAGCACCGCCTGCGCATTACCTTGGCCGTGGCAGGTTTTGGGGACGATGACCTGTCGGTGAACACCGAAGACAATCAACTCGTCATCCGCGGTAAGCAACACGACGACACCACCAACCGTGTGTATTTACATCGCGGTATTGCGGCACGGCAGTTTACCCGCAGCTTTGTGTTAGCCGAGGGTATTGAGGTGCGCGGTGCTGAAATTAGCAACGGCTTGCTTCACATTGATTTGGAGCGCCCAGTGCCGCAGCCCAAAGTAACCGAAGTGAAAATCAAAAGTGTTGTGGGAAAAAAGCCAACCAAAACAATCGACGTCGACCACGACACATGATTGAAATTAAACACTTCAATAAAAGTTGAAAGAACCCACATGAGCAAAGACACCCCAGACCGCGCCGCAGATAAAACTGAGCTGCCTGTTGCCTCGGCAACTGTCGATTTTGCGCGCGTGGGCCTGAACCAAGTCGCTTACATCCGCCCAGCCATCGTGAACGATGCCCCGATGTGGAGCATTCATGCGGCCACGGGCGACACCCTGGGTGCGGCCGAAACCTTCGAGCAAGCCTGGGGCGCGGTGAAGCAGAACAACTTAGAACCGCTCCGGGTGCACTAGGAGCATTTTCCCGAGAAGTGGCCTTCCGCTTGGCGTGGAAAATGCGACCAATCAAAAGACCTCTCACGCCATGACAATTTACTGCCTGTACTCTCGGCCCGACGGTGCAACAAAGGTTGTGCCGATCTGCTTGCGCGAACCCGCGACTGACCCCGCCCGCTTGATGATCCCAACCGGGGTAGGCGCGAGCCTGATGACGGGTCGGCGCGAGCGGCAGGGCCAGTGGCACACAACGCCCACACTTGGCGTCACGGTCATTGTTGAAGGTTGTCTCGACATCGAAATCAACAAGGCCGCGCCGCAAGGCGTGACGCTGGTGGCTGGGGACATCTTGTTGGTTCTTGATGCAACGGGTGACGGACACCGCTCACGGGCACACGGTGCAAATGGGATGAGCGCCCTGCTTCTGCCGCTGGACGCCGCCGACCTGCCAAGCCTTGCACGACTTTTTCATGATTGGCCGACCGACCTGACAATCTAGTGCCGCAAGCACGGACCTGATATAACACCAGCGCTAAGTTTGGCATGGTTTAGTTCCCGTAGCTCAGCTGGATAGAGCACCAGATTCCTAATCTGGGGGTCGTGCGTTCAAATCGCATCGGGGACGCCACGCTTAGCTTTTCTTGGCGAGCCTCGCGAGTTTACAAAAGCTGGTGCCCGAAGGGGTTTTCTTAGCAAGCGAAGCGCGCTTAGCAAAGCGTGAGTAGCGGATGTTTACAAATGCGAGCATCGCCGCACTTTGAGTTAGGGATATCGTTATGAAGCGCGACGAATGGTTTACTCCGAAGTTTAGGTGGCTGAGAAAGTCCGCGATAGCGTTCATTATCGGTGTGATTGCATTTGCCCTGGGGGGCATATTTAATGCGGAGGGATTTCTGAAAGCCCTCTTGTTTGGACTTTTCTTTTTGACCGCACTTCCTTTCGTGTTTTGCCTTGTGATGATTCCCGTTCTGCACTGGAAGGACCGATATATTGGTGCGAAATCTACAACTTGGGGTGCCTTCCTCGTTCTTGAAACAAGCGGCTGGAGTAAGATTGTTTATTGGTTCAGGCATGTGATTCCCGACTACAATAAAAGTTGGCGATATCGGGACCTAGATTAGGTAGATTGCTTTCCACGCTGATCGCAAATAGCGCGGACAATGGTTTGCGCTTCGTTTTATGCGGTTGCTAAATTTTCTTAACCTTGATCCGCCAGAAGTTATTCGCTTCGGCTTTGGTGGGGCACCACATCTCAACACCGTTGCTTTGCGAATTAACACTCATTAGCTATAATATTGGTACCGCACGACTGGCGAGGCAAGGTGGCCAACCACCGGGGAGTGCGGGCAACGTTATGCCGCTCGCCTGGGCGACCGAGTTTCGGTTCACCTCGATTACAGAGGCCGCCCATGAATGCATCCATCTCCGATATCAAAAACTTTGTACAAATCGACGAGCGCATTGGCACCGCAGGTCAGCCAACACCGGAACAGTTCAAAACGGTGCGTGACGCAGGCTACGATGCGGTCGTCAATTTGCTGCCCCGCGAACAGGACAATGCGCTGAAGGGCGAGGCGGCGCTGATCGGCGACCTTGGCATGGAGTATTACTACATCCCAGTCGTGTGGGCCGCGCCACAGCTTCAAGACTTCACAACTTTTTGCGAGGTGATGCGAAAGCTAGCGGGCAAGAAAGTGTTTGTTCATTGCGCGATGAACATGCGTGTGACTGCTTTTTATTCGTCATATGCCATGAAGCACCTGGGCTGGAGCCCCCAACAGGCCGATGAGCTAGTACTGCGTATTTGGGACGCCACCAAAAACTACAAAATGGATGAGACTTGGCGTAGCTTTATCGCCCTCATCCGCCATTAAATCGAGGGCCTCAATGACGCCAGTAAATATACCCCACAAGGCCGCATGCCACTGCCGAAGCGTTGAGTTCGAAGTAACGCTGACG
>JANLSL010000339.1:0-2359 GCA_031362385.1 Alphaproteobacteria bacterium
ACCATGGTCACTTATGTTTGGGGCGGATTGATTACCCTCGACACCCTCAAGCAATTCGCCATCGTTGCAGTGGCGCTGCTGATCCCCAATTTCATTGGCACAAAAGTGTACGCAGGTCTTAGCGACGAAAAGTTTCGTAAAGTCATTCTTGTTTTACTGGCTGTATCTGGCGGGGTTATTCTCATCACCGCAGCGCCGCAAATAGCGGCAGCGTATTTATAGAAAACACGCCGCCACGAGTTGTTTGAACGCAGCCGCCCGGTGGCTCATGGCGTGTTTGGTGGCGGGCTCCATTTCAGCAAATGTTGTGGAATATCCGTCGGGAATAAAAATCGGGTCATAGCCAAAGCCCTTTGCCCCGCGCGGCGGAAAACTAAGCGTTCCGTGCACTTCGCCCTCGAAGGCTTCGCAATGTCCATCAGGCCAGCACAACGCCAGCGCACACACAAACTTGGCGGTGCGATCAGCTTTACCAGCCATCTCGCGTTCAACCAGGCTCATTGCAACTTGAAAATCTTTAGTGGGGCCAGCCCAGCGCGCCGAATAAATTCCAGGCGCACCATTCAACGCATTGACCGCCAAACCAGAATCATCAGCCAATGCGACCAAGCCGCTTGCTGTGGCAGCAGCCAGCGCCTTGAGTTTTGCATTACCAATGAAAGTGGTTTCGGTTTCTTCGGGCTCGGGCAAATTTAATTCACCCGCCGAGATGACATCGGCCTTGAATGGTTCCAGCAAATCGCGAATTTCGCGCACCTTGCCCTGGTTGTGGCTGGCCACCACCAAGCGCCCGCCAGTGAAGTGCCGCGCCACGGTTAGCCGGTGATTTTGGCGATGGCGGCGTTTTGCAGCGCCACCAATTCAGCAATGCCCTTTTTGCCCAACGCCATCAGGGCGGAAAATTCAGATTCTTCAAACGGGTGGTGCTCTGCCGTGCCCTGAATCTCGACAATTTTGCCTGATGCGGTGAGCACAAAATTGGCATCGGCTTGGGCGTTGGAATCTTCGGCGTAATCAAGATCAAGCACCGGCATACCTTTATACAAACCGCAACTCACGGCGGCGATATTTTCGCGCAACGGAATTTTGCTAATCACACCCATTTTCTTCATTTTGTGAAAGGCTTGGTAAAGGGCTATGTAACTTCCGGTCACGCTGGCGGTACGGGTGCCGCCGTCGGCTTGCAACACATCGCAATCAAGCTTGATCTGCACTTCGCCGAAACCGGTAAGCTCGGTCACAGCGCGCAACGCGCGCCCGATCAGGCGCTGGATTTCTTGGGTGCGGCCAGATTGTGCACCCTTCGCTGCTTCGCGTTGGGTGCGGGTATGGGTTGAGCGCGGCAGCATGCCGTATTCCGCAGTCACCCAACCCTTGCCGGTATTCTTCAAGAACGGTGGCACGCCCTCTTCAACCGAGGCGGTGCACAGGACGTGTGTATCGCCGAATTTAACCAAACACGAACCCTCAGCGTGTTTGGCAAAGCCCAGTTCTAAGGTCACGGGGCGCAAAGCATCGGGCGCGCGACCTGATGGACGTGAAGGGGGCGGCATGGTGCAGTCCTTTTGCAGGCGTTACGATATGATCGGGCCATCTATCACTGTGGCCTCGCCGGGGGCAACCAAAAACCCCCGGAAACCCTTGAAATCTAAGGCCTGTAACGCCCTGTTGCATTGACGCCCGCGACCTTGGTGCTTACATACCCGCGACAGGAAACACACCGCCCATGTCTCCACCATCCATGTCCCTCCCATTTCCGCCTTTGGCACCCGATGCCCATAGCGTTATTGCGCTGAATGAGCGCAGCCGCGATGTTTTTCGGCACATCGTCGATGCCTACATGGAAACCGGCGAACCGGTGGGCTCACGCACCATCGCGCGCAAACTCAACGGCGTCCTGTCGCCCGCCACCATCCGCAATGTGATGTCGGATTTGGAGCTCTCAGGCTTGCTCTACGCGCCGCATACTTCTGCAGGCCGGCTGCCAACCGAAGAAGGCTTGCGCATGTTTGTCAGTGGCCTGCTGCAAGTCGGCGGGCTCGATAGCCAAGAGCGCCAGGTGATCGAAGCCCACTGCCAAGCCGCCGGGCGCTCGGTTGAAGAAGTGCTCAGCCAAGTGACCACCACGCTTTCGGGACTGTCGCAGTGCGCAAGCATGGTGCTGGCTCCTAAAATGGAATCACCGCTCAAGCACATTGAATTTGTCAGCTTGAAACCAGGCCGCGCGTTGGTGGTGATGGTCAGCGAGTCTGGCGTGGTGGAAAATCGTTTGGTTGAGGTTCCTGCTGACTTGCCGGTTTCAGCTTTGATCGAGGCTGGAAATTTTCTCTCGGCGCGCTTGGCTGGAAAAACCTTAGTT